>DATNIH010000054.1:0-11156 GCA_035604515.1 Caulobacteraceae bacterium
CCGTAAACTGCTTGGTGATGGAGCCCAGTCGGAACTCGGAATCCGGCGTAACCGGAACATCCCATTCCCGGTCCGCGAGCCCGAAAGCTTCGCGGAACAGCACCTTGCCGTCCTTGGCCACCAGCACCGCCCCGCTGAAGCGTCCGTCCTTGACGTAGGGGGCGATCACGGCCTCGGCTTTGGCGGCATAGTCACCTGAAGGCGACGCGGGGGGCAGGTGCGCGGGCTGAGCCAACGCCTGCGGAGCCACGAAGAGCGAGGCGAGACAGGCTGCAGTCATCGGCTTGATGGGCATTGCCGCGCTCCCCCGGACGCTGTGAATAGCCAGCGATTGCCGCGATAGGACCACGTCAACACAGCCGCTCGCAAGACGGCCGCTGTGTCGATTCGATCGATGCGCCCTAACGTCTGCTAAGCGCCAGAAGCGGTCATTGCCGAGCACGCCAGGGAGCGAACTACCGTGCGCCGAGTCGAATGATCTCTAGTCCGACGAAGCGCGGGGGGTCGCCGCCAAACGCAACACGCGCTCCCTCACAGGGTTCAAAGACCTGCCCCCACGCCACATGATCCGCGTCGGGAAAGCAGCTGGCTAATGCAAGTTCGATGTCGCCGGAGTGAGTGATGACGAGTGCGGACTCCCCGTCCTGCAGCGGCATCATCATGTCGCGCCAGAGCCCCACGACCGCCGACCCATAGCGGCTGGCCGCCCCGCCTGACCGCACCAGCTGGCCCATCGCGGCGAGCGGGTGGGCATCCTCAGACCACCGAGAAGCTTCATACTCGGCGATAGCTGCTTCGTCAGTGAGCAGTGGCACAAGGTCTTGGTCGACGGCAAAGCCCATGGCGATCGCAGTCTCCCTTGCCCGGGGGTACGTGCTGGTTGCGACCCAACGAAACGGGCCGATCTCAGAGCCGATAGCGCGCGCCAAATCGACACCCGCCTGCGATAGCTGCGAGCCGCCGCCCGCTTTTCTCAAGCTGTGACGGCGAACCTCCAAGTAGCGCATCCGAAGCTCGGTCCCGATCCGTGAAATCTGGTGACGGCCCTCGACCTACATCGCCCCCGGCGCACGCCTCCGGCAAGACCCTACCGAGGCCGCGCCGCGTCACGCAGAAGGAGCCGGTCCCGGTTTTTCGGTATGACTGCTAAGCGCCAAAAGCAGTCATTGGTTCCAGCCCGCTAAGCGGACCCTTAGGGCCTGCCCGTGACGCCGTGGGACGCGCGAGGTCTAGCATTCTTGGTCATTAGCCTTGAAGGTTCAAACGTGAGCAGCTCCAGGTCAGCGGAATCCGGCAGTTCGATTCTTATCGTCGGCGCCTCGCGTGGCCTAGGCCACGCAATGGCCGCCGAATTCGCAGGCCGGGGATGGCTGGTACTTGGCACTGTGCGTGGCGCTGGGACTCCGCTGCACAGCCTCGCGGCCGAACGGCCCGATGGCGTCGAGATCGAGACGCTCGACATGACTAACTACGACCAGACGCGGGCCCTCCGCGATCGCCTGAGCGGCCGACAGTTCGACGTCGTCTTCGTCAACGCCGGCATCGCGAACCGTGCGCCCCGGCACACGATGGCCGAGGTGTCGACGGACGAATTCGTACACGTCATGCTCACCAATGTGCTCGGCGCGATGCGAGCCGTGGAAGAGCTTGGCGTCTTGGCCGGACCGGGCGGCGTGATCGGCGTGATGTCCTCCGGCCAAGGCAGCATCGCCAACAACACCAACGGCGCCAACGACGTCTATCGCGCCAGTAAAGCGGCCCTGAATCAGGCGATGGCCAGTTATGCCGGCCGTCACGCTACCGAAGGCCGTGCGATGGTACTAATGGCGCCAGGCTGGATCCGCACGGAGATGGGCGGTGCGAATGCGCCGTTCAGCGTCGAGGATGCCATGCCTCAGATCGTCGACGTCCTCATTGCGCAACGAGGCTCGCCTGGCCTGCGCTACCTCGACCGCCACGGCCAGACGGTTCCTTGGTGAAGTGGCGGTGTGTCGTCACCCGTGTCTGAGGTGGCTGACGAGAGCGTCGATCCGCCCTTCGATGTGAAACTCCCGGCGTGCCTCGCTCATGACCGCTAAGCGCCAAGAGCGGTCATTGGCTCGAAAGCAGACTCTCCGAATGACTGCTATGGGGGGAAACCGGACATTGGTGCCACCAGGTCCGAATTGCCGTTACAGGCCCGGCCCAATGAGCCGCACTTTGGGCACCAGCAGGCTGGCTCGTGCCGCCCGCATCGAGGAACGCTGGAGCGTAGGCTCATCAAGCTTGGCCCGCAGCAGCGTTGGCGTCGCGGTGGGCGCGGGAGAAGCCCGTGTTCTTGTACTTCTGCATGTTGATGAAGAAGAGGGGGTTATCGTCGGGGTCGCGGATCGTTGCGGAGCGGCCTTCGTCGTCTTGCCTCGGGGCGCCGTAGAACTCGAAGCTGTTTTGCCGCACGACGTCGATCACTGCGTCGATGTCGCCCTGCCAGAACATCAGTTGCAGCTGATTGGGCTCGAGCGGAAAGCCGTATAGCCCGATCCGGCAATGGCCATCGGTGATCGTGCCGTTGGTGTCGCCATTTCGCTGAGCGAAGGCGAAACCTAGGCGAGCTAGTAGGCGGCCGAGATGTCGATGTTCTTCACCGGCATGCCGACTTGGAAGAAGCCTCGGTCGAGGTCGGGCGCGGCCGGGGCCGGTTTGCTGCGCACCACGCCGTTCTCGCGGATGACATAGATGAGCTGGCCGTCGAGGTCGCGGAGCATGAACGACGCCTCGCCCCTGTCGTTGGTCTTGAGCGGCTGGACGAACTCCACGCCGTCTCTCTCGAGCCCCGCGGCGATCTCCTCGACATCGCCCTGCCAGAAGATGAGCTGGTTTTCAGCCGGACCGAGCACCCCCTGATAAAGGGCAAGCCGGCAGTTTTCGGCCTGCAGCGTGGCGCTCATGCCCTTGTCATTGGTCTCGACGAGCTTGAAGTCGAATGCCTCGTAGAAGGCCCGCGAACGTTCGACGTTCTTCACGTTCAAGCTCAGTTCTAGCCATCCGACATTCACGGCAGCGCCCCCTAGTTCCCCGAGCTTTCTGAGTCAGCTGACCGTGCGTCAACATTCACGTCAACCCCCGCGAGGTTGAGACGATCGGACGAGGCAAAATAGTGGTCCGCTGAAACGTCCGCTAAGCGCCAGGAGCGGTCATTGCGGATGTGCCTTCTAGCGGCCACCGACGGGTCGCAAGTTGGGCTCAATATGAAGTCTGTTCGGGGCCGACGCCCGCCTGCCTAGCCGCCGGTCCGCGACATGAGCCCATCCAGGAACCCAGCGATGTCCCGGTCGCCGTTCAGGTGGACGACCGGCGTGGCGTAGGCGGCCAGCGCCCGTTCCGCAGCGGGGCGGACACGACGCTCGAAGGTCCATATCCACTTCAGCGAGGGCCAGTCGAGCTGTTCGGGACAGCCCTCGGGCAAATCCGGACGTGTTCGACCGCGATCAGTCAACCACCGCCGGATCACGCGCCAAAGGCTCAGCCAGCGCGGCTGATGGACGAAAAGCACCACGTCGGCGCGAGGAACGGAGAGTTCGAGCGTCGCAGCAAAGTCGGGAGAGCGGTCCGGGTGGCCCTCTATCACCCATGCGTCGCCGGCGACCGCAGCGGGCAGCTTCTCGCGAAACGCTTCCGGATCGCATGGCTCCCACAGGGTATCGAGATGGATTACCGGCAGGGCGAGCCGCTCACCCATCGTGCGGGCGAGGGTCGTTTTGCCGCAGCCCGCGCAGCCGAGGATCACCACACGCCGCATACCTCGGCCAAGGCCATGACGCCCGCAACCCTGTCAAGCGAGACCGGCGGTCCGGCGAGTTTGGAGACATTGGCCGCGTGCCGGAAAGCGGACGTCGGTTATGGCAGCTATGAGTCAAAAGCGGTCACCGGCGGAATGCCCGAGAGCGGACGTTCCGAGAGTCCGCTAAGGGGGGTTAGCGGACGTTGGCGTGGGTCACCGGCAAAGAGTTCTGGCTAGGCTGTCCCTATGGCGGCGCAGCGGGTTCATCAGTGTCGCCCGCACGCCGGTTCGGCTGGGCTGCCGGCGGAAGTCGGATCCCCAGGGTCGAGGAGTGGCTGTTCGGATCGGGCACGGCGGACTCGGGTGCTGGCTGAGGTTCCGGCGCCTGGACTCCTGGCGGGCAGCCAGGCGGCAGCAGCGGACGCCCCCCGGGGAACGCGCGCTCGGTGGCGCGACTTCTGGCCGCGTCTCGGGCCTGATCGAGGGCGGACTGTGCGGCGTTGACCCGAGAAACGGCTGCGTGTTGCTCAGCCGCGCTGCCGGTGACTCCAAGACCAAAGAGGGCATTCAGCGCCTCCTTGACCGCGGCAGTGGCGGCCTGGACCTCCGCCGATAAGTCCGCCTCCGCCGTGATAGCGTCGTTGGCGGCCTGGCGTGCGGCTTCGTACTCCGCCTTGGCCGTGGCCTCATCCGTGGTGCAACCTCCCGTGGCGAGTTTGATCACCTGGTCGTGCGCTTTGCCTTCGGCTTGAGCCGCCGCACGACTTCGATCCGCGGCCTCTTTGACCGGATCCTTGGCGGGCGGTCCTGGCGCCACCGGTCTGGCCGGCGACGCAGGTCCAGCCGGCGGCGATGGCGGACCTGGCGGCGGGACCTTGGGCGGCGGGGGTTTCGGCGGCTCGGGGATTGTGGGGCCTCCTCCGAGGCGCGCAGTCCCGGTTGGCGGCGGGCAGTTACGGGCGCCGGGAGGCGAACGCGCCAGCCGGTGGCGGATGCTCACCATCTCCTCGTCGAACGCCTTCTGGTAGCGACCCTGCGCCGCCGCCGCGTCTGGCGTACCCAGCGCGTCAGCCGACGCCGCCCAAAGCCCGCTCACCACCGCGTCCTGAAGGGCCTCGAAACTCATCGCGTCAGCAAGCAAGCCGCTTAGGTAGTTTATATGTGCGTCCAGCGCCGCCGCATCCTCTTCGCTGAGGCACGTCGTTGCGGCCTCATTTTCGAGGTTGTCGAGCGCCTTGCTGATGGCGTCCGTCCGGGCGGCGGCGGCCGAGGCGGCGGCCATGGCGGCGTTTGGATCGGGGAGCGGCGCTTGCGCGGCGGCGGGCTCGGTCGGATAGACGGCGAAAGCGACAATCGCCGCCAGGAGAGACGCCGAGAGCGCCCGAGCGACCCTGCTCACGGCTCTCGCCCGGGGGCGGGCAGGTCTTCATCGCCCGCTCTCAACGTCACGGTTCGCGCCCTGCGGACACGGCGGCGCTGCCTTCGCCCCCGGTGTCGTCCTGGCCCGGCTTGGCCAGTTTAGGAACTCTTACGCCAAGGCTATTCTGGGACGCGGCCGCATCGAAACATCCGGGCGTACCTTGCGCAAGCGCCCCAACCTGGCCAGCCGGCGGGCACGGGGGTGCAGGCGTGTCGACCACCTGCGCCGCCATCGCGCCCTCGCCGTTGTTCGGGCAAGTCGCGGCCGAGGCAACCTGCGTGCGCGTACCGGGGCTGACGGGCAATGGCGTGGGGCAGCTCGGCGGTTGGGGCGCCGCCGCCGTCCGCTCGGGGCAGTTCAACTTCAACCTTGAAGCCTCGGCTCTTAGATCCCCTATCTTGAGCCAATCGGACATTGCGTCCGTCGCCGCTATTTTCGCCGCGTCGAGGGCGCTTTGACTTGCAACGTGAGAGTGGCCCAAATCATAATATATCGCGTTGGTGTCGCTCTTTCTCTGCTTTGCTATTGCCTCGAGAGCCATGAGATTTCGAAGATTATGGTCGAAATCTCCCTTTCTGCACTCGTTCGCTGCTTTCTTAATCTCGCTCAAGTATCTTTCAGCTAGCCCAGCATAGTATTCATTATAGATCTTTGTGGGGAAGGCGCTGCCGTTGCTGTGGTCCGCCTGCGCACTCGCAGTGTTCGCTCCCCGCCCGGTGGCGGCCAACATCGCGACGACGACGACGACCGCTCCGCGAGACCAGACCTTACGGGGCACGCCGTCCCCCTTCCGACGGTTGCGGTTGCGCCGGCGCTGACGCGATGAAAGCGCTGGCCGGCAAGTAGGCGGTCGCTGCCGCGAGTGTGTTTGCGTGCGCACCACTGCGTTCAGCCAGGCCCGCGGGCACTGTTCTTAGCAGTAGAATTTGGGCGATGGCCGGCGTGCCGGCCAACGCGACGCTCCGCGTCGCGGCAAACAGAACGACGGCGACCAACCTCACGGCTCGCGCCCCGTGGTCGCGCCAGTGCCTTCGCTCCCGGTGTCGTCCTTGCCCGGCTTGGCCAGTTTAGGAACTCGTACGCCGAGGCTGTTCGTGGGGGCGGCTGCATCCGGACAACCCAGCACGTTTTGGGCCACCGCCCCGCTCTGGCTCGTGGATGGCGCGAGCGACGAGGCACCTGACGCCGGCGGGCAGGGGACCGGAGGCGCTGGCGCAGGGATCGGAGCGGGCGCCGGCGCCGGCGCTGGAACCGGCTCGGGCGGCGGCGGTGCGGGCGCGGTCATCGGGGGCGGACACGCCGCAGCCCGCTCGAAGATCCGGTATCCGAGCTTCTTGATCCGGTCCTTGATCCGCGCCTCGACGTCGTTCCGTTCCTTAGCCAGGTCGTCGGCCGCCTTCTTGGCCGCGGCCGTATCGGCGTCCTTTTCGTCCGCTGTGAGGTCTGGGTTCTTGTTGTCGGACTCGATCTTCTGGTCCATCGCGTCGCGGAGCGCCTTCGCGCGCGCGACGGCGGGGTCGGCCGCCACCTCGGCCTTCAACGCGCGATTGAAGTCCTTAACCGCTTCGGCGTAGGCGTTGGAGGCGGCCTCGTCGGTGCAGTCCTCCAGAACCTGATCCAGCACCCTGGCCAGGTGCTTGGCTGCCCCGTCGGTGTCTGACTTCCGCTGGGCCGGCGTGACCGGCGCCTTCGGCGTCTTCGCGCGCTCGCTCGCCGGCTGGGCCTCGCCGCAGTTGGGACAGGTCGACGGCTGGTCCGTCCGTGTCGCCGGCAGGCCGCAGTGCGGGCAAAGCTCGGCAGGCGCGTTCGCGCCCGGCGGAGTCGAGGGCGGCATCGCCTCGCCGCAGTTGGGGCAAGTTGACGGCTGATCTGTGCGGGGTTCGGCCTCACCGCAATGCGGGCAGGCCTCTGCCGGGCCGGCGACAGCCGGTGGCGTCGCTGGGCTTGCCGCGGTTTGCGCCATCACCGGGGCCGCGCAGGCGAGCGCGAACGCCGCCGCGACAACCGCCGGCCAGACGGTCAGTCTGCCGACGCAGGCCACCCGCCTATCTCTCGAAGATGAGGAAGTCGCCGCGGACCGGGTCGCCTGGGATTGTCGCCACATAGGTCCCTGACGCCAGCTTCGGCTCAACCCCGGTGATGGTGACCGTACCGAGCTCAACCATGTGTTCGCTGAGCAACGCGCCCGTCGCGGGATCGGTGAAGCTCTCCCCGATCCGCTGGACGCTCATCTTGTCGCCAACGGCGACGCCGGCGTCGCCGCCGGCGTTGACATAGACGAGGCCGTTCTCGACCTGGACCACTTGGCCGCGCCAGGGCACGGCCGCGAGAGCCGCGGCGATCTGAACAACGGCGTCATTGAGCGCCCTGCGGGTCGCGTCGCCTAACGGCGTATTGAAGAAGCTGTTGGTGGCGACCGGTATTCCACTGACGGCGCTGCTCAGCCCCAGGTTCATGCTCGTCAGCTTGTGGTGAACCTTGAACGCCTTGACCACCTCGCCGGTGCGGGTGTCGACGATGCGCAGATCGATCCCGACGTTGCCGCTGCTGCCGCCCAGCGTCAGCGCGGTCGAGCCGCCAATGCTGAGGCCGCCGCCGTTGCCGCTGCCCGCGCCAGTGGCGGTGTAGTCGGTGATCGAGCCGACAACGAGGTATTGCGCGGGCAGAATATGGCCGGGCTGAGGTGCGGCGGTCCCGGTGCTCACCCCCGACTTGGCCATGTCCATTTCGGTGACCATCTGCGCCACGGCGTCGCGCTCGAGGACGATGAAGTCGCCGCTCTCGCTCAGAGCAGTGGTCAGCATGGCGGCGATCGGCCCGCCGACATTGGTCGCGCTAGCGTTGGCGGCCGGCCCCATGACGTCGATGTTGCCCACCGCGATCGTTCGATGAGGACCTGGGACAGTGGGAACAGGCGCTGTGAGGATGCGAGCGTTCTGACCTTGGGGCTGGTCTGCAAGACCGCGGGCCGCGGGCGCCAACGCGGCAGCCGTCGTCAACAGGATCGCCGTGCGGCGATCGACCAGCCTTCGGTTCGTCATGGTGTCTCCCCCGTCGCGCCACTCTCGGAGCGGCGCACGGGTTCCGGGCGCCTGAATCGAGAGCTGCAACTCGATAGGCCCGCCGACTGACGCTGGCTGGGTATCGCAAAGCGGTAACACGCTGTCGGCGATCCGCCTAGTCCGGACGCCCCCGGATGGACATGGACGAACGACGCGCGCCGGTCGCTTGACGGCCCACCGGGGCCTGCTAGGTTGGGCGTCGGGCCCCGGTTCAGACCGTCGGCCGCGCGAAGACTCTTACGGATATCAGCGCGTTCCATCGCCCGTGCGCCGGGGCACGCCCAACAACATGGGGGCGGAATGGTGTCTAGCGGGCTCATCGGCCCTGGCCATCACTCTGTGCGAGCCCTTGTCACGGGCCTGTCGTTCCTGATCCTCCTTCTTGCGCTTGGGCTGATTGCGCAGCCGCCGGCCGCGTTCACACAGCCGGCTCCGGCGCCCACGGGCGTCGGAGCCATTTGTCACGAATGCGAGTGGCTCAAAATTCAGATCGGCGACGTCGACGACGAGATCGCCGGTTGGGACCGCCAGATCGCAAGCATTAACAAGTATTCCAACCTCGCCGACCCGAACATTCAAAGTGCGCTAAAGGACATCGACGGCAGGATCGCCGCCCTCAAGGCGCTGAAGGCCGAGCTCCAGGCAAAGCTGGCCGAATGCAGCAAACGCTGCGCCGCAGCCAAACAGACGGTGACTGCGCCCGCCGGGCCTGTCGACTCTGGCCGCTCCAGCGGCGCAACCACTGGCGCCGGCAAAACCACAGGCGGCCCGACAGGCGGTGGCGTCGATACAGACACCGGCGGTCCAACCGGCGAAATTCCGCCGCCGCCGCCTGTTGAGCCACCGCCGCAGTGTCCGGCGCCGGCCGGGCCCTCGGTTTCGGCACCCGACAGCAATGGGGCCGCCGGTTCCGGCACGAACGCCCGGCCCGTTCCAAAGATCCCTCAGCCGCCCACGGCGCCACAGCACGAGCTGCCGCCCGCGCCAACGAACCCATTTGAAGATGAGGACTGGGAGCACCTGCTCTGGCACATGGAAATTGCCGAGAGTCCGGCGGGCGATGACGACGACGTCTGGGACGTTATCGACGACCTCGACGTCTCAATCGGTGAGGTCCTCGAAGATCTTGATGACAATCCGGACAATCTCGACGCCGAGGAGCGGCTCAATTGGCTCCGAGCGGAACGGGACTACTACGAGGGTTGGCAGGCCTACATCAGGTACGCTCGCCCACGGCTTGAGTGGATCGCGCCGTACATCCGCGACGGGTGTCCTCAGCCATGGTGGACAATCGAAGAACAGCCCCGTCAATTCATCGTACCTGCGCCCGCGCCGCTCAACGACTTCAACCCCAACGCGCCTGTCCCGTACAACGGGTCGCTGCTGAAGGGAGTCCTCGGCGGAATCGGCGTGATTCCGCCGCCGCCCGGACAGCGCAACAGGCGATCGGACGACAGCGGCGACCAACAGCCCAACACCAATTCGCAAGGCTCGCGAACGGCCCCCTGACGACCTGATGACGAGGCGGTTGGCGGGGCAGGAACGGACTTCCCGCCGGTCGAGCCAGGTCGGAGAGCGGACATTCCGAAACGGCCCAAAAGCCGACGCTCCGAGGGTCAGCTCGGGGCTGGGAGAGCGACCCGCGCGGGCGAAGATGCGGTCCGTCGGATTGCCTAGGGCGCGGCGTGCGTCGAGCTCACCGGCTGACTCGTGCTGTCGTCGCCAGAGCGGTTTGGCTGGGCTGGAGGGGCAGCCACGACGCCAATGCCGTGCAGCACGTCGCCGCTCAGCACACTTCCCGTCGTCGAGGAGTGACTGCTTGGATCGGGGACGACCGGCGCGGGCTGGGGCGCGTTCGGCGGCGTCGCGGCGGCGTGTGGGCAATCTGGATCCAGAGCGGGCGGGAAGTGTTCTCGATCAGCGATGCGTTTTCTGGCCGCCAAGTCCGCGTCGTGCCGGGCGTCCTGCGCCTTTTCGACCCGCTCGCTCGCGGCCTGAGACGCGGCAGGGTCGGGATTGGGGCCGAGCCCATCAAACGCGGCCTGGGCGGCCTGGAGCTCAGCACGGGCGGCGTTGACCTCTGGCGACACATCCACTTCGGCGTCGATCGCCGCGTTCGTCTTCTGGCGGGCGGCGTCGTACGCCTTTCTGGTGTCGGCAATGTCCTTCGTGCAGGCGCCCTTCGGGACCGCCAGCAGCGTCTTGCGCAATTTGGCCTCGGCGTTGTTGGCCGCATGGGTTCGATCGGCTGCCTCTTTGACCGGGTCCTTGGCTGGTGGTCCTGGCGCCGAGGGCACGGCGGGCGCCGCTGGTCCGGCCGGCGCTGGCGGCTGAGGTCCACTAGGTGGCGGGACCTTGGGCGGCGGCGCGGGCTTCGGCGGCTCCGGTACCGTGAGACCCCCTCCGGGACGCGCGCTCCCGGTCAGGGGCGGGCAGTTGGCGGTCGGCGTGGTGAAGTCCACTCCGCCGAAAATCAGGTTCATCCTTATTTGCGCCAAGGCGGAATACCAATTCCCCTTATAGAGGTCGCGATCCGTAGTGGCTTGCAACAGAATAGCTCGCTCAAGCAACCCGCCCAAATACTTGAATTGATCTGTGGCCTCCTCGATCGCGTCCTGGTTGCCGGAACAGAGCACGCTAGCAAGGTCACCTCTGGCCTGCATGTAGGCTTTCGCAGCCGCTGCTGTCTCCGCGCTGGCCGCGTCCTGAGCGGCCTGGCCGTTGGGAGGGGTTTTCGCCGTCCCGGAGGGGGTTGGGGGCTCGGCCGGAGTCTGCGCGGCTGCAGACTCGGGCGGGTAGACACCGAAGGCGGTTATCGCAGCGAGGAGACACGCAAGGCGAGCGAGGGCCATCATCCTCACGGCTCCCGCCCAGGGGAAGCGCCAGGGTCCCCGTCCTCGTCTCCGGAGTCACA
>DATNIH010000055.1:0-17761 GCA_035604515.1 Caulobacteraceae bacterium
GGGCGAGACGACGATCCGCCGCTCCCCGGTCTTGCCGCCCGCCTTCGTGCGCTCCGGCGGGAGGACTAGCGACTTCCGCTCAAAGTCAATTTCCAACCAGCGGAGACCGAGGATCTCCGTCTTTCGCGCCCCTGTGAGCAGAAGCAGTCGCAACGCGTCGCCAAAGGTCTTGGACAGCGTCTTGTCGGTTTCGAGCGCAGTGATGGCGTCGAGCATCCGGCCCGCTTCCTCGCGGCTCAGGAAGCGTTCTCTGACCGGTGCGGCTGCGAGCTTTACGGACGCGAATGGGTTCGCGCCTTTGATCAGTTTGTGCTCGAGCCCCCACGCGTACATCGCCGCGGCGGTCAAGCGGACGCCTCGCGCAGCGCTGTTGCCGCCCCTAACGCGCGCACGGCCTCTGAAACCGGTCTTCTCGTCGACTGCAGTCTTGCCGCTCGCGATATCGCTCAGCGCCCTTGCTGCTTCGGCCTTTGTCACGGATAGCGCCAACCGGCGGCCCAGGAGCGGGACGATGTGCCTCTTGAGGCAAGACGCATCGTTGACCCAGGTGGACGCGCGCTTGGCAGGCTTGGTTGCAGGGCCATCCGCGAGATAGGCGTCCACAAGCGCCGCAACGGTGAGGGCGCTCCGGGCTTCCTTCTTCTCGGTGGTGGGGTCTTCTCCCTCCCGTATCTGCCGCAGGGCATTCTCAGCAGCGTCGCGCGCCTCGTCTGGTGTCCATGGCGAGCCGTGAACGCCGATCGTGAAGATGCGCTGGACCGGGCCGGTGCGATACTTCAACGCGTAGACCCGTCGGTCGCTGGCGTACACGCGGAGAAAGAACCCCTTGAGCTCGGTATCCCATAGCCGGACCTCGCCCTCTGCGGGGGTCTTCACCGCGTCCACAGTGCGCTTGCCGATCCGCGCCTTGGTGCTTTCCATGGTCGTCTCCAATGCCGGACGTCGCGCTTCCGGTACCAAACCGATACCACGAGAGCGGAAACCAAGGGAATCCCCCGGCAACTCTCGGCGGCGCGATGGCGAAGAAACGATCAGGAAAACTGATAGTTAGGAAACTCTCGGAAAGCCCGGGAAGTTCACGGATAGTGGCCAGCCTCAGGTTTACACCCAGAAGGTCGGGGGTTCGAACCCCTCGCCGCCCACCGGTTCGCCGGTCCACGTCGATGCGAGAGGCATGCCCGCTTTCGGGAAGTGACCCAATGTCAGCTAACGAGGCGAAGCGGACATCCGGTTTGCCAAGCGAGTCTTGCACGTCGGACTAAGCTACTGGGCGGCGACCCACGTACAGGCGAAGCTCTTGCCGTCGCCGCCGTCGTCGGAGCTGAGGCCGTCGCAAGTCGCCAAGGTGACGCCCTTGCGGACCATGGTGAAGCCAGAATAGCTGAGGCTGTGTCCTGAAGGCCCGTGGGCGTCGGTGTCCTCGTCGCCGCGGGCTTTGGCATACTTCAGCTTCAGTGATCCGAAGTCCGCCAGGGGATACTTGCCACCGCCGGGCGCTTCGACGATCCAGTTGACGTTGGAGCGCGGGCAGCCGCCGTTGCAGGCTTGGACTGTCTTCATGTCCTGCCCGCTGGTCTTGTCCTTGACCTCGAGCGTTACCGTATCGTCTCTGGTGTTGTATTCGACGTGCGCCTCGATGTCGTCGCCGGGAGCGACCACAACCGGCTCGCCGCCTGAGCTGGGCGGCGGGCTGCGAAGCATCTCCCAAAACATCTTGTAGAACTTCGGCGCACCCGGGCCGTCGCAGACCGCGATCGTGCCGTCCTGCTGTAGCGTACCGGCGCCGCCGAAGCCGACCCAGATGGACACCTGGGCCTTGGCCACGGGGCATTGAACGGCGGGCTGGCGCCATTCCAGGGAGGTCCGCTTGAAGGTCTTTCCGGTGGCCATGTAGCCGGCCCAGATGTCGCTGTTCTTGGCCACTGAAGCGCCCGAGATAGACAGCGCAAGAGCGGCCGTCGCCAGCCCGGCGACCAGGGAGCTGATTGTGTTCATGGCGCTGCTCCTCGTGTCGGCCCAGAGAGAGCGGCGAGCCCAAACCTGAACGACGCGGAAGGCTGCCACCGGCCGGCTAAGGGATCAACCGCGATGGTCCGCTGTCGGGCGGGCAGACAATGTCTGCCTCCGACCCAAAACGGACGCGGTTATTCGATGCGCTGGCGTCTAGTACGAAACGCGACCTCCACCATCGGGCGCGCCCATCAACACACAGCGGCGCCGCAAAAAAAGCTCACTCAGGACGAAGGTCTTGGCCGCTCGCGCGGTGGCTTCTCGACCAAGATGATTCAAGGCGCCAAGCGCGCGGCCGAAGGCGGGCGCCTCACCCGCTCAGGGCTTATGGCAGCTCTTGCCCTTGGCGCAGTGCGTCGTCGCCCCGTGACAGATCGCGCCCTTAACCCAGTGTCCGTTGCGCCAGCATGGTAGGTTCGACGATGGAAAGGCGAAGGCAGTCGACGCAACGGCGAGCGCCACGACGGCGGCGGTGACGAAGCTGCGCATGGGTCCCCCCGATGGGAGGCGTCATACTGGGGCGGATCGGGTCCGGCGCCCAGACTTCAGATGATGGCCTGATCGGCAGCGCGCGGTAGCCGATACCGACGAGCTGGAATTCCGCCTTCCGGCTTGGCGCCAGAGTCTGCTGACGACCCAAAGCGGACCAACCGCATTACCCCACAACGCCGCTGCCCGGGGTGGCGATTGAGAGGCATCGCCTGGTAGTCAGTGGTTTTCGGCACACGGAAATCAAATGACGCGCTCAATCCTCGCCCCTGTGATCGTCCTCGTGCTTTGGTCCTTCGTGATGTGGGCGTGGCTCTACGCAACGCGCATCCCCGCGATGGTGAAGCTGAAACTGGTCGATGACCCGCGGCGGCCAAACGCCGAGTTTCTCGACCGGATCCCACCAGAAGTCCGGTGGAAGGCGGACAACTACAACCACCTCATGGAGCAACCCACGCTGTTCTATGCGACCGCGGTAACCCTCGCGCTGGTGGGTCAGGGCTCGGGGCTGAACGCAGACCTAGCCTGGCTCTATGTCGCGCTACGCGTCGTCCACAGCCTCGTCCAGGCGACGCTCAACGCGGTGACCGTCCGGTTCGCCATCTTCATGGCCGGATCAGTTGTTCTGCTCGGCATGGCCGTGCGCGCCGCACTGACGATTTTCTGACTGCCGCCAACGTCTTGTGTGGATGGCTCCCTCGTTGCAAGGAGTCTGCTCATGTTGGCGACTGGGTCGGATGCGGTCTTGCGTCCGGCCTGTTTGCGCGCCGGTGAGCCGCTGGCCCTGATGGCGACCTCGGCCGCGTTCGGCCAGCCCAGCCCGCCGGCGCTCGCAGCCCGCGTCATCGTCGCCTGGTCAGGATCCTGAGTGCTCCTCCGGGGCGGGCTACGGCGCGCCCACCGACTGGTTGAGCGAAGGTACGTTGTCGCAGTCGAGACTCTTGATCTGTCTTTCCGCCTCATCGATCTCCTTGTTGTACTCTCGCTTCTCGTCGGCCGTTTGTTGCATGTCGTCGACGAGCTGCTTGGCCTGCGCCTGCATCTGCTCTTGCGAGGCGCCGCCGAGCTCGTGGCCAAGCAGCCGGCTGCCTTGAAGTTTTACCAGGAAATAGAGCTCGGCCTGGTTCGACGAACGCTGCTGTTGCCGCAGGATCTCGGCATTAAGCTGGGCCGGCGTCATTTGCAGGGCTCGCGCGAGATAGTCCCGCTCCCGGTCGACGTCCGCCTGATCGATGTCCCGAACGCCCGACGCGTGGGACTGCATGGTGCGTAACCCTGCTTTCAACTTGGCGCATTGCTCGGCGAGCGTCTCCGGCTGGGCTGGCGAGCTAAGGCCGGTTAGCGTGCAGCTTCTGGGAACATTGTGCCCGTTGCTGGTGCAGTCCAACGTGGCGCCGTTCGAAAACGTGACGCTCCACTGAGCACCGGTATGGGGAAACGAGTTGGGTGGCCAGATCTCCAGGCTGCACCGCGCCGGGTTTTGTTCGCAGCCGGCTGGCATGTCCGGGCCACTCGGCGCGGCGACCGTCTGCGGCGATACGAGTAGGAGAACCGAAGACGCGGCCAAGGCGCCGCGCCGAAGCAACCACCTCCACGACATAGCTCAGCCCCCGTGCCCCTCGATGAAGCTCTGCCACTTTCGGTCGGAGTCAATCGGCGTCTGAAGAGCGGGCCAAGGTCCGCTAACCCCCTGAGCAGACCCCACAGAACCGGGCGACGCCGCGCAG
The DNA here is from genome assembly GCA_035604515.1 of Caulobacteraceae bacterium. GTDB lineage: Bacteria > Pseudomonadota > Alphaproteobacteria > Caulobacterales > Caulobacteraceae > Acaudatibacter. The sequence goes on from DATNIH010000055.1 coordinate 4,227, forward strand.
ATAGAGGTCGTGGCTGTCCACGCTGTCCGTCGGCCGCTCCGACCGCCGCCGAATCTCGGCCTGCTCCACGGTCGGCTCGATCTTGCCGGCGACGCTGAGGGCGACCTTGTTCTGCAGTGCGAACACGTCGTCGAGCGTGTCCTCGAAGCGGTGGGTCCAGATCTGCACGCCGTCCTTGGCATCGATCAGCTGCACCCCGATGCGGACGCGGTCCCCGGCCCGGCGAACGCTGCCCTCGAGGACATAGCGGACGCCGAGCTGCCGCGCTGCATCCTGCGGGCTGGCTACCTTGCCCTTGAAGGATAGCGTTGAGCCGGAGCCGATCACAAAGATCGAGCGGATGCGCGAGAGCGCCTCGACGATCTCCACCACCACCCCGTCAGCGAAGTAATCCTGCTCTGGGTCACCCGAGAGGTTGGCGAAGGGCATGACCGCTATTGAGGGCTTCGACGGCAGGGCCAGCCGGGCAGCTCCTGTCGGCGCAATTGACGGCCTCGCTCCGCCAGCAAGGTCGGTAATGCTGGCGACCACCTTGCGCCAGCCGGGGGCGTAGAGGTCGCCAGTCCAGTCTCCCCGGGGTCGCCCGCGTCGGCAATGACCGCGGATTGGCGCGAGTGACGGGACTTGAACCCGCGACCTCCGGCGTGACAGGCTGGGGGAAACCCTCGTGAATACAAAGGCCCTTCAGACTTCCGGCGCTCGCGAGGAGGCCGGAAGCACCCCAAAGTTGGAAGTGCCCAGGACCCAGGCAGACGACCTCCTACACGGTGGGGAGGCAATCGCCAGCTACCTCGGTCTGCCGCTCACGACGGTTCGCTCGCTGAGAGACCGACGCGCCATCCCGGTCTTCCGGCTTGGGCGTGAGCTCTGCGCACGTCCCTCGATCCTGGACCGCTGGCTCGACGGCCTCGCCGGCAAGGAGCGGAGCGCATGAGCATATGGCGCCCCGACATGGAAGAGCCGCCGCTCCCGGCCGGGGGACGCGGCGGCCCGGCAGTGCTGTTCAGCTCGACCCGAACGGCGGCCAAAGTAGTCCCCCGGCCCAAACGCCGCAACAGCGCCTTCCTATCGTCGTAGCGGCGATCGCCAAGGGCGACGCGGAATGCCGCATCACCTTGGACGAATACAAAGGCGCGCTGACAATCGACGTCAGGTTGTATGAGCCATTTTCGATGGCTCGCGCGCTGTCCCCGACGAAACGGGGCGTCACACTCGGCCTGGCGAAGCTCCCCGAGCTGGCGCGAGCCGAGGCGCCTTGGAGGACGTGCTCGACCTGACGGGACGAGAGCTCCCGATAGCGTGCGAGCGCGCTCTTTGCCTCGTCGATCCGTCCGAGATGACCGCAACTTGCGGCCAGGAAGGCATAGCCCACCGGGCTGTTCGTTAGTTGAACGAACTCTTTGAAAAGCGGCGCTGCCTCGCTGAATCGCTGCTGCGCGAAACGCACCTGACCCGTGGCATTGACCAGGCCGCCCCGGTTCGATCCAATCGGGTCCAGCCGCATCGCGGTTTCGATGTGCTCGGCCGCGAGGTCCGGATTTGACCGCAGCTGCGAGAAGCCGCTCATCTGCCAGACAAACGACGAGCTCGGATTGAGAGCGACGGCCTTGTTGATCAGATTGAGAGCGGTGTCTCGGTCTGCTTCGAAGGTCCCCAACATAAGTGCGCGGCCGGCGAGCACATCTGCGTCGTCTTCCGCGACCTTCAGCGCCCGTTGCGAAAGCTCGATCATCTGGCGACGGTTGGCCTCTGGATCGTCGGACCACCCGTACAGGAAGATTGTGTGGTGGCACCAACCTGCCAAGGCCAGCGCCTGACCGAAGTCCGGATCGATGGCGATGGCCCGGTTCAACAGATCGAGCGCCTCTAACGTGTCCGCCTTTCTGATGTTGTTCTGGCGGAGAGCGCGCGCTCGAAGGTAGAGGTCATAGCTGCCCATGTTCTCGGTCGGACGCCTTGACGCCCGGCGCACGTCGGCGGCGTGCACCGTCGGCTCGATGACGCTCGCGACGCTGAGCGCCACCTTGTCCTGCAGCTCGAACACGTCTTCGAGCGTGTCCTCGAAGCGGTTGGTCCAAATCTGTGATCCGTCGGCGGCGTCGATAAGCTGCACGGCGATGCGGACCCGGTTCCCCGCCTTGCGAACGCTGCCCGTCAGAACACACCGAACGCCGAGCTGCCGCGCCGCCTCCTGAGCCCCGACAGCCTTGCCCTTGAAGCTCAGAGTCGAGCTGCTGGCGATGACGAACAGGGACTTGAAGCGCGACAGGGCATTGGTGATCTCCTCCACCATGCCGTCGGCGAAGTACTCCTGCTCGGGATCCCCGGAGAGGTTGGCGAATGGCATGACGGCGATCGAGGGCTTGGTCGGCAGCGGCAGAGGAGTGTCTGCAACTGAGGGGCTCGCGACCGACACCGGCGCGGCCCCGGTTCCGCCGACCAGATCGCCAATGCTGGCGACGACTTTACGCCAGCCGGGCGCGTCCAGGTTGCCGGTCCAGCCCGCGAGGTCGGCGCACTGGATGCGGTCAAACGGCCGGGGGAGCCGGGAACCGTCGACGGTCAGTTGAACGAGCTTTCCATCGGTGCGGGCCGTGTCCGCCTCGGACTGCACCCATTGGGACTTCACCGCTTCCGACGACCAGATGACGACAACGGCTCTGGCCGCAGCAAGCCGCTCGTCGATCACTTCCGAGTAGTCGCGATGGGCCGGTAGGTCATCGTCGCGCCAAACACCGTAGCCCAAGGCGCGCAGCGCCGCCGCGACCTGCTGGGCCTGCTTCTCGGTGGACCGCGCGTAGGAGATGAAGACGTCGGACATGCCTGGCCGGCCCCACCCCTGGCCGCGAGCGGAACCCTAGCTAGGCCCAAGAGCAGGGAGCAAGGGAAAGGTATCCGAACGGAGCCGAGCGCACGTCCGCTTCTGGGCAGGCCGCCAGAGTCCGCTAACGACCCAAAGCCGACGATCCCACGGCCGCCAAAGAGCTTGGCGGCCCCGCGATCAGAGCAGCTGCGCGCTCAGTCTTCTCCTGGGCCGCCGACCAGCCTCGCGTCGGCTTCGGCGAGCATGGCGATGAAGCGTAGGTCTTCGCGCAGGATGTCCAGGTCCGGGTCGACCTTGGCGTGGGCCAGCTCGGCGGGGGTAGCGGAGGCGTAGTAGGGCCTGAGCAGGTCGATCATGGTGTCTCGGTCCCCGAGCATGCTGAGCGCGCAGGCCAAATTGTAGCGCGCCACGCGGTTATCGGGATCGACCAGCATCGCCCGTCGCACCCAGGCTCTTGCGCTATCGGCGTCCCCCAGCATCGCGTGTGCGCCGGCCCCGAACGCGATGGCGTCCGTGTTGTTCGCATCCTTGGCCAGCCTGACCTTGGCGCGCTCCAGCGTCGCTCGCGCCGCGCGCGCTTGGCCGGCTGCATCGCCGATGGCCTGGTAGCAGGTCATGAGCATGGCCTCCACGCCGATGGGCGATTCCGGGGCCCCGGCCGCAATCTCATAGTGGCGGATGGCGTCCTCGATGCGACCCTGCCGGAAACGCATGTAGGCCGCGGCTTGGTTGACCTCGAACCCTCCGGGGTCCAGGCGAAGCCCCTCCTGCATCTCGGCTTCCGCCTCCTCGGCGCGACCGGCCTCGGCCAGGTGCCGCGCCTTCACCGCGTGCGCGTCGGCCAGGTTCGGATCCAGCGCCAGAGCGCGCTCGACAGCGACGACCCCATCCTGGTCGGCGCGGCCATGACGCACGTGCAGCGTCGTCTGTGCATGCGCTATCAGCGCCCAGGCTTGCGCGTAGTCGGGATCGATCTCGGTCGCGCGGCGCGCCAGCCTGAGGATCGCCTCTTGCCCCCGCACGCTGCCGTCGCCGCTCAGCCACTGCTGCCGGCCCATCAGGTAAATTTCGTAGGCGTCGGGGTCGCTCGTTCCCCGCCGCTCGATCGCGGTCTTCTCCGCCGGCAAGAGCTTCACGCGCAGCGCACTCACGATCGCTTCGCTGATCTCGTCCTGCAGCGCGAAGATGTCCGTCAGGTCGCGGTCGTAGCGTTCGGCCCAGACATGGTTGCCGGTGGCGCCGTCGATCAGCTGCGCGGTGATCCGCACCCGCCCGCCGGCCCGACGCACGCTGCCCTCCAGCACGTGGCTGACCCCCAGCTCCCGGGCAACATCCGGCACGCGCACGGACCTGCCCTTGAACGTAAAGGCGGTGTTGCGCGCGCACACCTCCAGCGCCGAGACCTTCGAGAGGTCGGTGATGATGTCTTCGCTGATCCCGTCGGAGAAATACTCCTGTTCGGGATCGCCGCTCATGTTCGCGAACGGCAGCACGCAGACCGAGAGCCCACGCGCGGGCGTGGGCGCGTTCCGGGCGCCTCCGGTCGCTGACGGCGCTGCGGGCGCGGCCGCCAGGCCGCTGGCCAGCACGGCGACGCTTTCGACCACCTTGCACCAGCCCGGCGCATCGAGATCGCCGGTCCAACCCGTCATGTCAGCGCACTGGATGCGGTCGAACGGCATCGGCAGTTTGGCGCCGTCAAGGTTCAGCTGAACCAGCTTGCTGTCCTCGCGCGCCCTATCGGCTTCCGACTGCACCCACTGAGATTTCACAGCCTCCGCTGACCAGATCACAATGACGGCCCTGGCCGCTGTCAGTCGCTCCTCGATCACGTCGGCATACGCACGATGGGCGGGGATCTCGTCATCAAGCCACACCTCGTGGCCGAGGCTGCGCAGGGCTCTGGCGACCGCTTGCGCCTCTTTGGCCGTCGAGCGTGCGTACGAGATGAAGACGTGTGACATAGGCCAGCAAGCCGCCGCCTTGGCAGCACGTGACCCTAGCTAGACCCCTGAGCAGGCGGCAAGGGAAAGGTGTCCGAGCGGAGCGGAGCGAATGTCTGCTTCTGGGCAGGGAGCCGGTGACCGCTATCGACCCAAAGCAGACCTTTCGAGCGCCCACTCCAGAGCGTTGTGCACCGCGTGGCGCAGGCCGGCGCCGCCGCCTTGCGCTGCGACCAAGCTGCGTCCAGGCTTGAGCAAAAGGCCTTCGGGAGGGACGCGGCAATGACATGGCACTTCGCCTCGATCTGGGAGGCGGTCGCCGACGCCATTCCTGACGCGCCTGCACTGGCCTGCGGGCAGGTACGCCGCACCTGGCGCGAATACGACGACCGAGCCGCCCGTTTCGCATCCGCGCTGGAGCAAGCGGGCCTTGGGCCGAGCGCCAAGGTCGGGCTCTACGCCAGCAACTGTAACGAATACCTCGAGGCGCAGTTCGGAATCTTCAAGGCGAGCGGCTGCCCGATCAACGTCAACTATCGCTACAGCGAAGCCGAGCTGGTCTACCTGTTGGACAACGCTGAGGCCGAGGCGCTGGTCTTCGACGCGCGCTTTTCCGATCGTGTCGCGGCGATCCGCGACCAGCTGCCGACGGTGAAGCTTTTCGTCGCGATCGACGACGGCTCGGGCGGCGCACTCGACGGCGCCCCTGCCTTCGAAGCGTTGATCGCCAGTCAGGCGCCCTTGCCGCCACGCGCTCAAAACGAAGACGACATCTACATGCTCTACACCGGCGGAACGACGGGCATGCCCAAGGGCGTGATGCTGCGCCAGGGTGTATTCAGCCAGGGTGTCACGGCGGCGCTGGCGGCCAATCTGCGCGGACTGACGCCGCCGGCCGACTTGGACCAGCTCGTAGCGCTGGTCCGCCAGCTGCACGCTGCGGACGAGGCGCCAGTGAGCCTGCCGGCCTGCCCGTTGATGCATGGCACCGGCGTCTGGGGCGGCGCCTTCGGTCCTCACGCGCTTGGCGGCTCGGTAGTCACAATACGTGGCGAGCACTTCGACCCCGATGGCCTCTGGCAGGTGGTGGCGGATGAGAAGGTGAGCGACCTGGTTATCGTCGGCGACGCCTTCGCCAAGCCGATGCTGGCTGCCTTGCGCGCGGCGAGGGAGACTGGCCGCATGCCGGAGCTCTCCCGGCTCAAGCGCATCATTTCGTCCGGCGTGATGTTCTCGCGCGAGGTGAAGGAGGGCCTACTCGAACTCGCCGATGTCACCATTTTCGACGTGATGGGCTCGACCGAAGGCGGCATGGGCTCGTCGGTGGTCAGCCGCGCCAATCCGCCGGGGGAGACCGCGCGGTTCATGCCGAGCCCCGGCGTCAAGATCTTCAACGCGCTCGACAAAGAGGTGCGGCCCGGTTCGGACGAGGTCGGCATGGTGGCCAGCCTCGCTGCGGCCCAGCTCGGCTACTTCAAGGACGAGGCCAAGACCGCAGCGACCTTTCGGGTGATCGACGGCGTTCGCTACTCCTTCCCCGGCGACTTCGCCAAACTGGCCGCTGACGGCAGCCTGATCCTCCTCGGCCGCGGCTCGGTTTGCATCAACACCGGCGGTGAGAAGGTCTACCCGGAGGAAGTCGAGGAGGCGCTGAAAGCCCATCCTGATGTGTTTGACTGCCTCGTGGTGGGCCTGCCGGACCCTCGCTTCGGCGAGCGGGTGACCGCGGTGCTGTCGCTCAGCGGCGGCCGCGCCCTCGACGAGTCTGACCTACTGACTTTCGCCCGCACACGCGTCGCCGGCTACAAGCTGCCGCGGCGGCTGGTGGTGGTCGACCATGTGCAGCGCGCCCCTAACGGCAAGGCAGACTACAAGTGGGCCAAGTCAGCGGCGCTCACGGCGGACGGTGAGATCGCGCCCTGACAGCTGTCCGGCAGCGGGACCTGGGGTGCGCCAAGGTCCGCATTCCGGCCGCCGCGAGCTAGAGTCCACTATCGACCCACAGCGGACACTCACCGTGATCTGCGGGTCGCGACGTTCCGCTTCAGCGAAAACGCGTAACTTTGGCCATGAGCATGTAGCCTTCGCCGCGGATGGTGCGGATCAGTCCGTGGCCGTTCGTGCTTTCGTCGAGTTTCCGCCTAAGCCGGCTGATCGCCACATCGATGGCGCGATCGAACGCGTCGGCGTCAGGTCCGCGGCTATATTCCAAGAGCTGGTCGCGCGTAAGCAGGCGCTGTGGTCGCTCTACGAAGGCCCGCAGAAGCGCGAATTGGCTGCTCGAGAGGTCCGCCACCGCACCGTCTGGGGAGCGCAGCTCGTGCTGGACGGGGTCCAGACGCCAGCCCGCAAATTCGTATGCCACGTTGGGCTTGTCGCCCATTCTCGATTTACCGCGGCGCCTCAGCACGGCGCGTACGCGGGCCAACAATTCACGCGGATTGCACGGCTTGGCGAGATAGTGGTCCGCTCCGAGTTCAAGGCCGACGATGCGGTCCACGTCCTCGCCGAGGGCGCTTAGTATGATGATCGCGGGGCCGTCTGGACCGGAGAGCTTGCGACAGAGGGAGAGACCATCCTCGCCCGGAAGCATCACATCCAGCACCACCAGGTCGACGGGGCCCCGAGCGAGAGCCCGTTCCAACTGCTGTCCGTCGGCTGCCGTCTCGACCGCATACCATGCTGCCCGAGAAAGTCGCTCAGCACCTCCCGGATGCCAGGATCATCATCCACGACCACGATACGTTCACTCGGCCGGTCGTCGATTGTCGTAGCTAGAGTCGCTGTCAGCGTGTTCATGGCGCGTCGGTGCCGCTTTTCACGTCTAAGGTCCACCGTTCCGTCGCCTCGTATGTCCGCTTCCCGGCCGAGGGCCGTTGTCCGCTAACGACCCGAAGCAGACATTAGCGGATGCCCGTCACGCGCCGATTTGGGCGAGACCTTGCGCTGACGTCTCCCTTGCCGGTCTGTGAGCCGTGTCGCTAGGGATAGGCAGGCCGATAGGGCCGGGGACGGCGCGCATGGTCGATGTCTTCATCTCCTATAAGCGCGAAGAACGCGCGCGGTGCGAGCACATCCACGAGAAGCTGAAGGCGCTGGACCTGGACGTGTGGTTCGACGTGCGGCTGACGGCGGGCAAGAGTTTCGACCGCGAGATCGAGGAGGCGGTGAAGGGCGCCAAGGCGGTGGTGGTGCTGTGGTCGCCGGCTTCGGCGGAGAGCGAGTGGGTCCGTGAGGAGGCGGGCGTCGGCAAGGCGCGTAACGTGCTGGCGGCGATCCGGATCGCCCCTTGTGACCTGCCGTTCGGCTTCGGAACGACGCACGTCGAAGATATTCACGAGGCGGAGTTCGCCGACGATCACCCCGCCTGGCTGAAGATCCTGGACCGCCTGGGAGACCTGATGGGCCGGCCGGCGCTGGCGGACTACTCTCGGGCCGTCGGTCATGCGACCTCGCTCTTGCATCGCTTTGCCGACAGGCATCCGACGGACCCCCTGGCGGGCAAGGCCCGGCTGCTGGCGGATCGCCTCGCCGATACCGTCGGTGAAGGCGCCGCGCCGCCCGCAAGGCCGTCAGCGGCCCTGCGACCGCTCAGCGGCCCGGCGGCGGGCTGGGCGGAGATCGAGGCGAGCTTCGATCCGCGCGACTACGCCGACTTCCTGGAGGCGTATCCTCAGTCGGAGCAGGCGTTCGAGGCGCGGCGGCGCAAGCGCAAGCTCGAGGACTGGGCGGGGACCGATCAGGCCGACCCGGCGGCGGTGACGGCGTTCCTGCGGTCCGGCGCGTTCGCCGCCCTGCAGACGGTCGTGCAGGCGACGGCGGACAACCTCGCCGGGGCGGCCGAGCGGTCCAGGCTGCTCTCGGTTCCGGCGTCGGCGAAGGCGAGCGAGGCGCGCGCCGCGGCGGTGGCGAAGCGGGCGGTGCTGGCTAGGAGCTTCGCCATCGATCTGCCTGGTGTCCCCAACTGGCCGCAGCCAGTGATGGTGGCGATCCCGCCCGGAGGCTTCACGATGGGCTCGCCGCACGCAGAGGAGCGTTGGGAGGGTTACGACGGCGACGAGGAACCGCGGCACGAAGTCACGATAGCGCATGTCTTCGCGCTTGGTCGCGGAGCGGTCACCCTCGACGCATTCTCGGCCTTCATCGCCGAGACCAACCACGACATGGGCGAGAGCGCTCATGTGCTGAACGGCGACAAGTGGGAGGACACGCCGGGCCGGGGCTGGCGCGATCCGGGCTTCGCGCAAGGCGGCGATCATCCGGTGACGTGCGTCAGCTGGCATGACGCGCAGGCGTTCATCGCCTGGCTGAACGAACGCCTGACGCTGACGGACCGGCCGGACGCCTATCGGCTGCCGTCGGAAGCGGAGTGGGAATACGCCTGCCGGGCGGGGACTGAGACGCCGTTCAGCTTCGGTGCTGCGATCACCACCGATCAGGCCAACTTCAACGGCACGGCCGGGTATGGCGGCGTCCAGCCGTCGATGGTCTGGCGCAAGGCGACGACGCCGGTGGGCCGTATTGCGGCCAACGCCTTTGGTCTCTACGCCATGCACGGCGACACCTGGGACTGGTGCGAGGACGCCTGGAACAAGACCTACGAGGGTGCGCCGGCGGACGCAGCGCCTTGGCGGACCGGCGACGTCTCGTTGCGGGTGCTACGCGGTGGTTCCTGGTACGCTTCCCCTCAGTTCTGCCGCTCGGCCCTGCGCTACCCGCGCTATCCCACCGTTCGGAGTTCCGACTTCGGTTTCCGTTTGGCGAGGACCCTTTCACCCCCGGCCTCCTGACCCCCTGACCTTCCTGCGTCCGCTTTGGGCGCCGCGATCGTCTGCTTAGGGTCGGAAGCGGACCTTGGGACAATGCCCCAAAGCGGACATAGCCGAGACGCTTAGCGGCGGTCTCCGCCAAGGTAACCGAAACCAGTAAGAACCAGGCCTAGCAGCGTCAGCGCCAGCACCGCGGCCACAGTTGTTGGGTTCCACGACGCTTGATGCGCCTCTGGGAGGAACAGCCTGAAGAGGCCGGCGGCGAGCAGCGCCCAGCCCGACAGGGTGACGAGCAGGGGCCAGCCAAGGCGCCACACATTGTGGTTACGCACAATCACCAGCCCAGCGACGAATAGAAGTGCGCCATTGAGGTAGACCACCGGGGCGCCGACCGACGACCAAATCTGAAAGTTCAGCAACTCGCTTACGGTCACAGCCACAAGGGTTGGACCTAGTATCGCCGCGATCCGCTTCGCATCCATGCTCGTACTGGTGCGGGCGTCGCGGTGCGCTAGCCTTGATCTGCCGCAAAAAGGGAGCGGCGTTTCGCTGTCTAGGTTCGGGATGGTTGACTCATCGCGGCCGCGGCAATGTCCGCTTTGGGTCGAAAGCGGACATGAGGTCCCTGCCGAAAAGCGGACCTTCAGCGCGTGTTCACAGATCAATGCATTGTGCCCCGCGGGCTATCGTTCCCTGGTTTGAGCCTTCAGCCGACGCGCGTTCGCCAGCTGCTTTAGCCGCTCGTCAAAAGGGCTTTCGTCGGTGTCCGGGAGAGCCAGTTTGCGAAACGCGCTCATCTGAAGCCGACGTTTTGCGCTCGACTTCGTGACAGCGTGAATGAGATCGATTTGAGGGACGGGCAATTTCGGGCCGTCTGGGAAATCCATTCTGCCGATATGCGCTGCCGGCAAGTAGCGGGCATTGATCTCGCGCAAGGGCTCGGCGGCGCTTCGTGGGCGATCCTTCCGGCCCTGGTCGTGGCGCTCGCGGCCCGGATGGTATGGCGCGTCTGGCGCCTCAATCGTGGTCAGCACTTTGACCCGAACGGTCTGCCTTCGAACTTCGCGCCACTCTGAAGGCCCAGCGGGCTCAGGGACGTTCTCGCTGGGCCCTCATTCAAACCGGTCACGCCGAGAAGATCTGTGCGGACCGCCGCGCGTTGATGTCCGCTCTGAGTCGGAAGCAGACAGGGGAGACGACGGGAAAGCGGACAGTCCGGCGCTCCTGCGGAGTCACCTCCTTGTATCGCCCTTCTTTCCGCTAGAGCTGTGGCTTGTCGACTGGCCGCGCGTTAGCGCCTTCGCCGATCCGGCATGGCTAGCTGCCGCCGCGGCTTGGGCAGCGACTTCGGCTGCTGATCGGGCAGAGGCTTCTTGCTCCGCCCGAAGCGCCGCTGCCTGTGCTGGCGTCAAGGTTGGCGGCTGGCCCACGTTCCCCGCTATCCGGATCAGGCCGCTCCCAACGCTGGCGTCACGTTCTGCCCGATTGACGGGCGGAGTGTTCGTCGCGCGCGCAGCCGAACCCATGGCCGCAGTCGCCAAGCCCATAGCGATTGTCGTGGCTAACACCGCGCTGGCGATGGGTCGCTGCATAGCAAGCCCTCTGAGGCGCCGACCTCGAACCCGCCAGGGTTATCACGCGGCCGCTCTCCCAGCCATGTTGGGTACCCTGCGGCGTCGTTGTTAGACCGCAACACGCCTGCGGCGCAAAGCCGGGCTGCGACGAATGTCCGCTTAGCTGCAGGAGACTCGACCGCTAGTATCGCCCCGCCGTACTTACGCTGGTCCCCGCCTGGACTGGCCGTTGCACGGCATAGGGGCCGGATGCTGGCCGCGCTTATAAGTGTCGGGCTTCCTGACGCACTCCCAGAACATCTGCTGCGAGCGGGCGAGCGCCGCGCCGAATGGCGAATAGTGCTTCTGGCACTTGCACGTGGCCGCGGCCACGGGGCTTGCGAGCGCCACAGCGGCGGCCAGTGACACGGCGGATAGGGCGAGGCGGCGCATGCTCTACTCCAGGTGCGGGGCCTCGCATCAAGCGTCGCCGTTGGCAATTCGCGATCCAGGCGCGAGCGCGTCTTTGAGTACCATTGTCAGGCTATCCACAGTGTTTGCAAAAGACATACTCGCCCTCGCGTTTCACGAATGATCGCCAGGCAACGCGCTGGCGGCCGGACGTCCGCTTTGGGTCGAGAGCGGACTAGCCTCCAAGCCCAGAAGCTGACATTCGCGAGCATCGCGCCCGCGCGCGCGCAGCGGTGATCAAGGCAGCACGCGGCGGAGGACAGGGCTGTTCGACAGGCGGTAGAGCGGGGCATAGGCTCGGCGCCCCATGCCCAAGAGCCGTCTTCAGCTCCGCCCACTGCCTATGATCGTGGCGGCCTACCTGGTCGCGCCCCTGGTCACGGTCAGCGGGCTCTGGCTGGTGTGGTACGGGCCTTGGGCTCCCCCCGGCATGGCCGGGCTGGGAGGTGGTGAGGCCTGGACGATGCTCTGGCCCGCCGGGGTTCCGGTCTGCCTGACCGCGGAGCTCATATTCGCAACCCCACTGCTGGTCGGCTTCTCGCGCTATCGCTGGTGGTGGCTGAATGGGTGGACCGCCTGTGGCATGGGCTTTCTGGTCGCCTTCCTGCCCGTCTTCGCCTTCGACGCCTCGCCGGCCAGCGGCGAAGTCGTCGATGGGGTTGTGGTCGGGGGCGGCGGCTGGATCAGCCTCCTCCTGTCCGACGCTCCGTGGGGGCTCGCAGGCTTCACGACGGCGCTCACGTTTCGCCTGATCGCGGTGAGAACCAGACCTCTCGTAGACGATAGCGCTGCGCCTGCGTCCTAGCGGGCTCGGCCGTGAGGCTTTGGGACAGAGACGAGGGCGCGGTTATTCATTTCTCGTAGAAGTAATAGCAACCGACCAGGGTGGTCTTGTCGTCCGGCTGATCACCCGACATCAGCATCACCGTTCGCTGCTCCGCGATTGGCAGCTCACAGGTCCGCATGCCCTCGCCGGTCTCGCATTGGCGCAGCGGCTTGCCGAGCTTCTTTTCGACCGCCTGCTTGGCGACATCAAACGTTGCATCGACCAGCACTGAACAGCCCAGGCCCATACCAAGGCTCTCCGGGAACACATGCGTGACCTTCAGCCCGTCGATCGTCATGGGCGACTTCGGCACAAGAAACGCATCATTGCCGTTGCGCGCAAAAGCGGAACGAAAGTAGGCGCCGAAACTGTCTAATTTGGCCGGGTCGGTGTTCTTCCAGTCCAGCCAGGAGTCCCGGCATAGCGCCAGGTTTTCGACCGGCGGATCGTCTGCGCCCCACGCGGGGATGACGCCAACCAGAAGCGTGAGCAATAGTCCTGCCGGCCACGCGCATTTCATGACGTTCGTCCTCAGCAAGGCCCCACGCCGAACCGGCAGCCGCGCAGGCAAGGTCTGCTTTGGGTCGGAAGCGGACTTCGGCTCCCGCCCCGGAAGCGGACGTTCAGCGCAACCTACGAACAGCCGGACGCCGCTTCGACGAAGGCAGCGTTCCGTTGCGCCCTGCTCAATAGCCGAGCGCCGCGAGCAGCGTGCGAACCGTCATGAAGATCAGGATGAACGAGCCCACGCTCCAGAAGGTGGCGCGCACTTCGTGGATCTGCCCAGTGAAGTAGGCGGCGAAGTGCAGCACCCGCGACACCACGTAGCCGTATAGGAGCCACTGGGCGAGCAGCAGCGACGGCTGAGTGAGGACGTAGAGGAAGCCGGCGACGAGGAAGAACGGCAGGTTCTCCAGGTCATTCATCTGGATGCGCCGGATTCGGTCGACGGGCTCGTTAGGCCCGAGCTGCTGGGGATTTGGTTCGGGGTTTAGAGGGGTCTTCTTAAGGTCTTCGGGCGATCGAAAGCCGCCCTTGACCTGCATCATGCGGACGACGGTCAACCAGGACATGCTCACAGCCTTGAGGATCATGAGCGTGGCGGCGATCACGTAGGTGGCGAATAAGGGATTGTGCAGACTCAGCTTT
>DATNIH010000056.1:0-14218 GCA_035604515.1 Caulobacteraceae bacterium
GCCCACAAATGCGACATCGACGGCCACAGACATTAACCAATCAGAACCCTCACCCACTCTAGAACGGACGCATTGAGTGGGGTTTGGAGGGCGCGTTGGCGCTCAGTCCGCGACTAGAGTTACGGCAGGGCCAGGGGCTGGTCATCACGCCGCAGCTGCAGCAGGCGATCAAGCTGCTGCAGCTGAGCAACCTTGAGCTGGAGGCGTACGTCGACGCCGAGCTCGAGCGCAACCCCCTGTTGCAACGCGAGGACGTTGAGGCGGACGAGGCGCCGGCTGCGGAAGTCGACGCCAGCGGGGATGACGACTTCGCCGCCGACCGCGTCACCGACGCCGCCGCCGCCGACGACATCGATGCGCGTCACGACGACCTCTACGAAAGCGCTTCACCCGGCGACCACGCCACCGGCGACGCCGGCGCCGGCTCCGGCGCGGACGCCGGCGGTTCGGTCGACTGGTCAAAGGCCGGCAAGGGAGGCGGCTTCGAGGACAGCGAGGGCGAGCGCGAGGGCGCCGGCGCACGCGAACTGAGCCTGGCCGAACACCTCGAGGCCCAGCTGGCCGTCGCCGGCCTGACCGACGCCGAGCGGGCCATCGCGCTGACCCTGATCGACGCGGTCGACGAGGGCGGCTACCTGCGCGCCGACCTGGAAGAGCTCGCTGAGCGTCTCGGCTGCGATATCGAGCGCATCGAGGCGGTGCTGACAACGCTGCAGGGCTTCGAGCCCACCGGCGTCTTCGCCCGCGACGTCGCCGAGTGCCTGGCGCTGCAGCTGCGCGAGAAGAACCGCTTCGACCCCGCCATGCAGGCGCTGGTCGCCAACCTGGAACTGCTCGCCCGCCGCGACATGGCCGGGCTGAAGCGGATCTGCGGGGTCGACGACGAGGATATGCGCGAGATGATCGCCGAGCTGCGCGCGCTGACGCCCAGGCCCGGCGCGGCGTTCGGCGGCGAGCCGGCCCAGGCGGTTGTGCCGGACGTGTTCGTCCGCGAAGGCGCCGCCGGGCTCTGGCATGTCGAACTCAACACCGACACCCTACCGAGGCTGCTGGTCGACCACCGCTATCACGCCCGCGTTTCCAAGGGCGCGCGCAACGACCAGGAGAAGACCTTCGTCTCCGACTGCATCGCCAGCGCCAACTGGCTGGTGAAGAGCCTCGACCAGCGCGCCAAGACCATCTTGAAGGTGGCCAGCGAGATCGTGCGCCAGCAGGACGGGTTCCTGGCGTTCGGCGTCGAGCACCTGCGGCCGCTGAACCTGAAGACCGTCGCCGACGCCATCGGCATGCACGAATCGACGGTCAGCCGCGTCACCTCGAACAAATATCTCGCAACGCCGCGCGGCGTGTTCGAGATGAAGTTCTTCTTCACCTCCTCGATCGCCTCCAGCTCCGGCGGCGAGGCCCACTCGGCCGAGGCGGTGCGGCACAAGATCCGCCAGCTGATCGACGCCGAGCGCGCCGATGGCGAGGTGCACTCCGACGATTCGATCGTCGACATCCTGAAGGAAGCCGGCGTCGACATCGCCCGGCGCACCGTCGCCAAGTACCGCGAGGCGATGCGCATCCCCTCGTCGGTCGAGCGCAAGCGGCTGCTGCGCGAGGTCAGCTAGCAGGCCTCTGGCCACGCTTGACACCGCCCGGCGGTGGGCGCGTTGTAATCGCTATGCAAGTCCAGGTTTCCGGCAAACACGTTGATGTCGGCGAAGCGCTGCGCACGCGGATATCCGACGGCATCCTCTCCAGCATCGGCAAGTACTTCGAGCGCGGCGGCGACGCCGACGTGGTGCTTTCGCGCGACGGCCACGGCTTTCGAATAGACTGCGTGGTCAGCCTGGCGTCCGGCCAGCGCCTGCAGAGCCACGGGCTTGGCATGGACGCACATGGCGCGTTCGACCAGGCGCTGGCCAAGATCGAGACCCGCATCCGGCGCTACAAGCGGCGGCTGAAGAGCCATGCGGTGGCGGCCGAGGCCAAGGCCGCCGAGGTGGCGGCGTCCTACGTCCTGCGCGCGCCGGACGACGCCAACGACATCGATGACTGGGGGGACGACGAATCAGCCGGCCATCCGCCAGCGGCCATGGTGATCGCCGAGTCGCAGGAAGAACTGAAGACGATGACCGTTTCTATGGCGGTCATGGATCTCGACCTGACCGAACAACCCGCAATCGTGTTTAGGAACGCCGCCCACGGGGGGCTATCGGTTGTCTATCGTCGGGCCGACGGCAACATCGGCTGGATCGATCCGCAGCGGACCAAGGCCTTGAACGGCGGAGGACCCAAGGGTCGTCACTAGTGCGTGTGGTGCGGGAGCTCTGGTCACTCTCGCGAGTTAATGGCCGCGCCTGACGAGCAGGTTAGGCAGGCTGTTTGAGCGTTCCATCGAGCGAGAGCATCATTCTAGATGAACATCGGTGATCTGCTGGATCGCGGGGCCATCGGGCCGCGCGTCACGGCGCCGGGCAAGCGGCAGGCGCTGCGCGTCGTGGCGGAAATGGCCGCCCGCTCGTTTCGCCTCAAACCCGCCGACGTGCTGGACGCGCTGTTGGAGCGCGAGGCCGCCGGCTCGACCGGCGTCGGCTACGGCGTAGCGGTCCCGCATGCCCGGCTCGCCGGCCTGACCCGGCTTCGCGGCGTGTTCGTGCGCCTGGAGGCGCCGGTGGCGTTCGACGCGGTCGACGACCGCCCGGTCGACCTGATCTTCGCCCTGTTCGCCCCGCCCGAAGCCAGCGGCGAGCACCTGCGCGCCCTGGCCCGCGTCTCGCGCGTCCTGCGCCAGGCCGACCTGCGCGAACAGCTGCGCCAGGCCCACGGCGCCGACGCCATCCACGCCCTGCTGGTGCAGGAAGCGCGGCCGAGCGCGGCTTAGACAGGAGCGGGCGTAGATCCTTGAGGGCTGCGGCGCCCGCTAGTGCAGCGAGACGACCGCGAGTTCGTGGGCCTGGGCGGCGGCGACGGCGGTGGCGCGGTCGCTCATCACCGCCAGGCGGGCGCCGTCGGCGCCGTGCAGCGCGTAAAGCACCTGATCCGGCTGGATGGGGAAGCCGCGGAAGTTCTCCACTGGGGTATCGGCCAAGATTTCCGCGCCCATCACGGGGCGGACATAGACCAGCTCCGGCGCGCCAAGCGCCGCGAACGCTTCGGTCGACAGATGATGCGGCGTCATGACGACCACCTCCTCTTGCATTTGACTAACGCCCGGAACGTCGGCCGGTTCAGCCCGCCGTCCGGATTGGTATCTGCTTCACCGTCTTCTGCGGCTCCGGGCGGAACAGATCGATGTGAAGCAGGCCATGCTCGAGCGTGGCCGCCTTCACCTCCATCCCGTCCGCCAGGATGAAGCTGCGCACGAAGCCCCGCGCGGCGATGCCGCGATGCAGATAGGCCCGTTCGCCCGCGCCGCCGTCGCGCCGACCGACCACGTTGAGCTGGCTGTCCTCGACCGATACCTCGAGCTGGGTCGGGGTGAAGCCGGCCACGGCCAGGGTGATCCTGACATTGCCGTCGCCGAGCTCCTCGACGTTGTAGGGCGGATAGCCCTCCGCCGCGGCCTTGGCCGCCCGCTCGATCAGGGCGCGGGTATGGTCGAAGCCGAGCAGGAACGGACTATCGAACAGCAGCGGACGGTTCATCGGCGAGCCCTCGCGTGAAGCGACTCCGCCCGCCTGCGGCCCTCGGGTGAGCGACCGCGACGGGCGTGGATGTTAAGTGGCGATTGGAAACCCGCGCTTCAAGCGGCGGTCCGCTTGCTTGCGCTCTCCCCGGCGATCCTGCCGAACACGGCGCCCGCCATCAGCCCCGAGCCGCCGGGATAGTTGTTGTAGAACAGGCCGCCGACCAGCTCGCCGGCCGCGTAGAGCCCCGGGATCGCGGCGCCGTCGGCGTCGATCACTCGGGCGTCGCGATCGAGCTTCAGCCCGCCGAAGGTGAAGGTGACGCCGCAGGTGACCGCATAGGCTTCGAACGGCGGAGTATCGAGCGGATTGGCCCAGTTGGACTTCGGCGTAGCGAGGCCGACCGTGCCGCGGCCGTCCTTGCTGTTCGGATCGAACGCGACGTCGGTCATCACGGCCGCGTTGAACGCCCGCAGCGTCGCCAGCGCCGCCGCGGCGTCGACATCCTCGAGCTGGGCGCAGAGCCCTTCGAGCGTGTCGGCGCGGACTCGTGTCGCCTGCTTGATGCGGTATTCGTCGCGCAGCATCGGGATGACCTTGCCGTCGAACACCTGCCAGGCGAACTGCCCGGGCTGGGCCAGAATGGCGCGGCCGTACTTGGCGTAGGTGAAGTTGCGGAAGTCGGCGCCTTCGTCGACGAACCGCTCGCCTTTGGCGTTGATCAGCACGCCAAGCGGATAGGAGTGCTTCTGGAAGCCGTCGCCGACCGCCAGGTCGCCGAAATCGGGCGCGTTGCGGTCCCAGCCGACGGCGTGGCAGCCGGACCAGTTGCCGGCGCTGGCCGCGCCGATCGCCAGGGCCATGCGGATGCCTTCGCCGGTGTTGAAGCGCGTGCCCCGCACCTTGGCCAGGTCCCAGCCAGGGCCGAGGTAGCGCGTGCGCCACTCGGCGTTGGATTCGAACCCGCCGCAGGCCAGCACCACCGCCCGTGCGCGAACCTCGCTCGTGCGCCCATCCTGGCGGACCCTTACGCCGTGCACGCCGTCGTCGTCGGCGATGAGCTCCGTCACCCGGGCGCCGAACTCGATCGTCACACCCAAGTCACGGGCGACGCGATAGAGGCTGTCCATCAGCCCCGGCCCGCCGCCCCAGGCCTCGACCGTCAGCCCGCCCCAGAACTTGAACCGGCCGTCGATGCGATAGGCCTGCCGCCCCCAGATCGGCATGAAGCGCACGCTTAGCGCCTGCATCCAGCGCATCGTGGCGCGGCTGCGGGTGACCAGCAGCTCGCACAGCTCCGGATCGGTGCGGTATTCGGTGATCCGGCCCATGTCGTCGAAGAACTGGGCCTCGGTGTAGGTCCCGAAGTCGGCGTTCTCGACCTCGGCGTCGGTCAGGTCTGGCATAAGCGCGCGCAGGTCGTCCACGCCATCGTAGACGCAGCGGAATGCGCCGGCGGTGAAGCGGCTGTTGCCGCCGCTCTCGACCTCGGGCGCCCGCTCCAGCACCAGCACCCTGGCGCCGGCTTCGGCGGCGGCCAGGGCGGCGCAGAGCGCCGCATTGCCGGCGCCGATGACGATGACGTCCGTCTCGGGTTTCATGAAGCGGACTATGCCGCGATCAACCCGACCGCGTCACCCCGGACGGTCTTAGCCGACCGCCTGGGCCGGCGCCTCGTCCGCCGGCTCGATCACGCGCTGCAGCGCCGCGAAGAGCTGGCCGACCTCGATCGGCTTGGCGATGAAGTCGTCCATGCCGGCGGCCAGGTAGTCGTTCACCTGGTGCGCCATGGCGTTGGCGGTCAGGGCGACAATCGGTGTGCGGGCGCGGCCAAGCTCGGCTTCGCGGCGCCGTATCTCCCGCGTCGCCGTCGGACCGTCCATGCGCGGCATTTGCACGTCCATCAGGATCACGTCCCAGTGGCCGCTCTCCCAGGCCGCGAGCGCGGCGGCGCCGTCGGCGACGATCGTCGGCGCCAGGCCGGCCTGCGCCAGCAGCGTCTGCAGCACCAGCCGATTGATCTCGTTGTCCTCGGCCGCAAGGATGCGCAGGTCGGTCGCCTCGCTCGAAGCTTCGGCCAGGTCCTCCGGCGCGCCCGCCGGCGATGCCAGGCCGGCGTCGCCCAGGCGGCGCAACGGCAGCGACACGACGAAGGTCGTCCCGACCCCGTCCTCGCTGCGGGCGCGGATCTCGCCGCCCATCAGACCCGCCAGCTGGCGACAGATCGCCAGGCCCAGGCCGCTGCCGCCGAAGCGGCGGGTGGTCGAGGCGTCGGCCTGCTCGAACTTCTGGAACAGGCGCTGCATGTCGTCGCGCGCGATGCCGATGCCGGTGTCGCTGACGCTGAGCCTCACGCGCTTCCCGCGGCGTGCGACCTTCACGCTCACCGCGCCACGCTCGGTGAACTTCACCGCGTTGGAGATCAGGTTGTAGAGAATCTGACGCACCCGGGTGGCGTCGCCGAGGTATGCGCCCCTGGCTTCCGGCGACACCTCCAGCCCCAGCGCCAGACCCTTGGTCTCCGCCAGCGCCGCGAACGCGTGGCGGGCGCTTTCGGCGATCGCGTCGATGTCGAAGGCGACCTCGTCCAGCTCCAGCTTGCCAGCCTCGATCTTGGAGATGTCGAGCACGTCGTTCAGGATCGCCAGCAGCCCCTGTCCCGACTCCTGGATCACGCCCAGCCGGGTGCGTTGCGCCTCACTCAGCGCGTCGGCCTCCATGGCCTGCGCCATGCCGAGCACGCCGTTCAGCGGCGTGCGGATTTCGTGGCTCATGGTGGCCAGGAACTGGCTCTTGGCGGTGTTGGCCGCCTCGGCCGCCGCGATCGCCTGCATCAGGCGCTGCTCGCTCTGCTTGGCCGCTGTGATGTTGCGGATCGCCCCGACCATGCGTAGCAGGCGACCCTCGTCATTGGCGAACACGCGGACGACGCCTTCGGCCCAGACCTCTTTGCCGTCGCTGCGATCGATGCGGTACTGGGGCCGGTAGGGCGCGCCCTCTTCGACGTGCTGGCGCCACGCCTCCTTGACCATTTCCCGGTCGCGCGGATCGATGGTCGCGTAGATGTCGCGGTGCAGGCCCTCGTAGGTCTGGGGCGCCTCGAAGAAGGTGTCTTCCGCGCCCGCCTTGAACAGCGCGCGGTTCACATAGTCGAGTTCCCAGACGTGCACTTCGGAGAGCGCAAGCGCCATGTTCAGACGCTCCTCCGAACGCTCGGCGCCGTCCAGCGCCGCTTTCAGCTCGGTGACGTCGTTGATGGTGATCACCAGTCCGGCGGTGTCGCCGTGGCCGTTGCGCCAAGGCGTTACCTGCGCCTGCACCCAGGCCCGGGTTCCGTCGGGCCGGCGCATCGGCAACTGGGCGCGCATGGTCTCGCCCGCCAGCGACCGCTCGAGCGCGCGTCTGAAAGGCGCGTAGCTGGGGACCACCTCCATAATCGGGCGGCCGGCGATCGGGGCGTCGCCGATGCCGTAGTCTTCACGCCAGGTGCGGCTGGCTGCGATCACCCGCAGCGACGGATCGGTCATCACCAGTGAGAGCGGCATAGTCTGGGCGAGCGCCGCGAACTGCGACTGTGCGGCGCCCAACGCGAGTTCAGCCTCCTGACGCGCCTGCGCCGCCTTGGCCCTGACCCACTCGTCCGCCACCAGGTCCGCCAGATCCTGGAGACGGGCCGCCTTGGCCGCGTCATAGGTCTGCGGCGTAAGCGCGACGGCGCAGAGCACGCCCGGCGTCGTCCCATCTTCCAGCCGAATCGGCGCGGCGACGTAGCTGCGCAGGTAGGGCGGGCCAACGACGAGCGCGTTGGCAGCGAACCGGGGGTCCAGCGTTGCATCCTCGACCCACAGCAACTGGCCGCTGGCGATGACGAGTTCGGCCTCGGCATCCTTCGCCGGAAAGCGGCCGGGAACACGGCTGCGCCAGGCGACGCCGTCCTCGACCAAGATGATCAGCGCTTCGGCGGCGGAGAACACGTGCTTGGCGATGCGCGTGACGCGATCGAACACCGTCAGCGATAGATCGAGGCCGAACGGTCGTTCGCGCGAAGCGCCAGGATGAGCGCTATCGATCTGCAACCCCTGCCGCCTCCCCGACGCAGGGTTTTCCCTGCCGTGGCTGCAGACTAGTCGTGGGACCTTAACCAGGGCTTTTTTGACGCTCTGGACAGAATGTCGCAGCGAGCCGTCAGGACACCGCGAGCGCGCTCTCGGCCGAGGCCTTGGCGGCCGGGTAGTCGGCCTTGCCGTTGGCGGCCCGCAGCGCGCGGTCCGCGACGACGATCCGCTTAGGCGTCTTGTAGCCGGCGAGCGACTGGCGCACGTGAGCGCGCAGCCCGGCTTCGTCCAGGCCATGGCCTTCGGCCAGCTGCACCACGCCGGTGACCGCCTGGCCCCATTTCTCGTCCGGCATGCCGACCACCAGCGCGTCCTCGATCGAGGGGTGGCGCTTCAGCGCCTCCTCCACTTCTTCGGGGAAGACCTTCTCGCCGGCGGTGTTGATGCAGGCGTTGCCGCGACCCAGCAGCGTGAGCGAGCCGTCGGTCTCGACGGTCACCCAGTCGCCCGGGATCGAATAGCGCACGCCGTCAATGGTGCGGAACGTTCGCTCGGTCTTGGCCTCGTCCTTGTAGTAGCCGAGCGGGTTCGGACCCATGATCGCCACCATGCCGGCGACGCCCGACCCCGGCTCGACCGGCTGATCGTTCTCGTCGAACACCTTGCAGCGCTCGCCGATGACGAACTTGGCGGTCTGGACCTCGCCACCCTTGGTCATCACCGAAGCGCCCATGCCGAGCGCCTCGGACGACGAGAAGCCGTCGTTGAGCATGACGCCCGGCATGTGCTCGAGCAGGCCCCGCTTGACCTCAAGGCTCCACATCACGCCGGAGGACACGATCATCGCCAGCGAGGAGACGTCGTACCTGCCGGGATCGGCCTCGAGCGCGTTCAGCAGCGGCCGGGCGAAGCTGTCGCCGACGATGGCCATCGACTGCGGCTTGTGGCGGTCGACCGCGCGGAGCAGCTCCTCGGCGTCGAAGGTCTCGCCTTCCAGCGTCACCACCGAGCCGCCGCCCAGCATCGCGCCCATGGCGGTGAGCAGGCCGGTGCCGTGCATCAGCGGCGGCGCCGGCAGCGTGCGCATGCCCGGCCCGGTCTTGGCGTGGTGCGCGGCGAGTTCCTCCAGCGTCTCCGGCACCGGACCCATCCGCCGGGCTGCGGCCAGGGTGATCTCGCGCAGGTCGTTGTGGGTCCAGATCACGCCCTTGGGCATGCCGGTGGTGCCGCCGGTGTAGATGAAGAACTGGTCGTCGCCCGAGCGCTGGATGTCCAGCGGACCGCCGTTGCCGTCCGCCGCCAGCCGCTCGAACGGCTCAGCGAAGGGCGCGACCTTGCCGTCGGGGCTGACTTCGATCCAGCTCTGCACGTTCGGCAGCCGCGGCCGGATCTGCGCCACCGCGTCGCGGAACTCCGAGGCGTAGACCACCGCCTGGGCGTCGGCGTTGTCGAAGATGTACCAGACCTCTTCGGGCGTGTAGCGGTAGTTGACGTTGACGTGGGTCATCCGCGCCTTGAAGCCGGCGGCCAGGGACAGCAGGTACTCGGGACGGTTCCTCATATAGATCGCGATCTTGTCGCCGGGCGCCGCGCCACGGGCGATCAGGCCGCGCGCCAGGTTGTTGCTCGCCTTGGTCGCCTCGCCCCAGCTGATGGTGCGCTCGCCGTGGATGAACGCCGGCGCATCGGCCGGGATCACCGGCGAGATCGCATCGAGAATGTCTCCGAAATTCCAACCCACGCGTCGTTCCTAACTCTCGTTGTTGTTCAGGCTTGCTGGTCGCGCTCAGGCGTTGCGGGCCATCAGGCCGCCGTCCACCGGGATGGTGACCCCGGTGATGTAGGACGCGGCCGGCAGGCACAGGCTGAGCGTGATATGCGCCACCTCTTCCGGCTCGCCGTAGCGACGCATGGCGGTGCGGCGATGGGCGAACGTGGTCTTGTCGGCTTCCGGGATCGCCTGCGTCATGCCGGTGCGGATCGGACCCGGGCAGATGCAGTTGACGGTGATCCCTTCCTTCCCAAGCTCGACCGCGAGCGCGCGGGTCAGCCCGGTGACGGCCGCCTTGCCGGCGGCGTAAACCGAATCCCGCGCCGTTGCGCCGAGCGCCTCGGTGGAGGCGATGTTGACGATGCGCGGGCTCTTGGACTTGCGCAGGTAAGGCAGGGCGGCGCGGATGATGCGGGGGTGGGCAGTGATCAGGACCGCCGTCGACCTGGCCCACACCTCCTCGTAGTTCGGCGCGTCGATCGCCGCGAAGCCGCCGACGCCCGCATTGTTCACCAGCGCATCGAGGCCGCCGAAATGCTCCGCGATCTGCGGCACCACCCTGGCGATGGTCTCGGCGTTCGAGACGTCGAGCGCCCAGGCCTGTGCGATGCCGCCTTCGGCGCGGATTTCGCTCGCCACTGCCTCGCACGCCTCGAGCTTCACATCGGTCACCGCGACGTTGGCGCCTTCCCGGGCGAACACGAAGGCGGTCGCCCGGCCCATGCCGCTGGCGGCGCCGGTGACCAGCACGGTGAGGCCTTTGACCGACCGGCTGAGATTCGGAACTGGTTCCATGTTCGTGCCTCTAGCGGCTTCCGCAACGGGAGGGTCCAGTGATTACTTGGGCGATGAATACCGGGCCTTGACCCGCCGTCACGATGGACAATCGCGCGCCAGGCGACAAGGTCGGCGAAACCGAACGGAGAGACGTCCATGGCCGATCGCTTCAGCCTCGCCGGCAAGAGCGCGCTGATCACCGGCGGATCGCGCGGCCTTGGCCACGCCATGGCGCTCGCCTTCGCCGAGGCGGGCGCCGACGTCGCCATCGTCAGCCGCAAGCTCGACGCCTGCGAATCCACCGTGCGCGAGATCGAGGCCCGGGGACGCCGCGGTTACGCCCAGGCCTGCCACATTGGCCGCTGGGACGAGATCGAGCCGATGGCCAGCGCCGTGTGGGACCACTTCGGCAAGGTGGACATCCTGGTCAACAACGCCGGCATGTCGCCGCTGTATCCGTCGCTAGGGGAGGTGACCGAGCGCGGCTTCGACAGCGTGATCGGGGTCAACTTCAAAGGCCCGTTCCGGCTGACCGCGGTGCTGGGCGAACGCATGCACGCCGGGGCCGGCGGCTCGGTGGTCAACATCTCCTCGACCGCCTCACTAGGCGCCTCGCCCTGGGCCCTGCCCTATTCCGGCGCCAAGGCGGCGCTGAACATGCTGACGCAGGGCTTCTCGGCCGCGTTCAGCCCCAACGTGCGCGTCAACACCATCGTCGTTGGACCGTTCGCGACCGACGTCGCCGAGCACTGGGCCGACCCGCCCGATCACGACCATCCGGGCTGGACCAAGGCCGGGCTGCGCGTCGGACAACCGGACGAGATCGTCGGCCTGGCGCTTTATCTGGCCTCCGACGCATCGACCTTCACCAACGCCGCCACCATCCGCGTCGATGGCGGTCCCGTCAGGGCCACGCGCCCCGCCTGAGCGCGCCCAGGTCACCACGATCGCCTTTGACAACGCCGGCCCGCCGGAGGATCGTCAGGTGAACAACGATAACGACCTGAACGCCTAGGGAGGCCGGCCGTGAGCGACGGATCGATCGACTTCAAGCATGAGGCCCGCGCGCAGGCCTATGCCGCGCCGCTGGACAGCCTGAACCCGGCCCAACCGGAGCTGTTCAAGAACGACGCGTTCTGGCCGGTGTTCGAGCGCCTGCGCGCCGAGGCGCCGGTGCACTACACCGCCGAGAGCGACTACGGCCCGTACTGGTCGATCACCCGCTACAACGACATCATGGCGGTGGACACCAACCACCAGGTGTTCTCGTCGGAAGACGGCATCACCCTTCAGACTCTGGAATCGAAGGCCGAGATGGCCAAGCGCCCGACGCGCCAGAGCTTCATCTCGATGGATCCGCCCAAGCACGACGAGCAGCGCAAGACCGTCAGCCCGGTCGTCGCGCCCGCCAACCTGGAGCGGATGGCGCCGGTGATCCGCGAGCGCGCCGGGCTGATCCTCGACGGCTTGCCTATCGGCGAGACCTTCAACTGGGTCGATCTGGTGTCGAAAGAGCTGACGGCGATGACGCTGGCGACCCTGTTCGACTTCCCGTTCGAGGACCGGCGCAAGCTGACCTACTGGTCGGACATGATGACCAACCCGCCCGGCTTCGGCCCGGTGAAGAGTTGGGATCACAAGCGCGAGGAGCTCGATGTCTGCTTCGCCGAGTTCCGCCAGTTGTGGAACGAGCGCGTCAACGCGCCGCCCAAGTTCGATCTGATCTCGATGCTGGCCCACGGCGAGGCCACGCGCGACATGGACGTCAACACGTTCAACGGCAACCTCGGCCTGCTGATCATCGGCGGCAACGACACCACGCGGAACACCATCTCCGGCTCGGTTTACGCGCTGAACCGGCATCCAGCGCAATACGACAAGCTGCGCGAGAACCCGGCGCTGATCCCCTCGATGGTCTCAGAGACCATCCGCTGGCAGACCCCGCTCGCGCACATGCGGCGCACCGCGACCCAGGACTTCGAGTTCGGCGGCAAGACCATCCGCGAGGGCGACCTGGTGTCGATGTGGTACGTCTCCGGCAACCGCGACGAGCGGGTGATCGAGAACCCCGACGCCTACATCATCGACCGCCCCCGCCCGCGCACGCACCTGTCGTTCGGGTTCGGCATCCACCGCTGCGTCGGCAACCGGCTGGCCGAGCTACAGTTGACCATCATCTGGGAAGAGATCCTCAAGCGCTTCCCGAGCGTGGAGCTGGCCGGCGAGCCGACCCGCACGCACTCGGTGTTCGTCAAAGGCTACGAGACCCTGCCGGTCGTGATCCCGCGCCGGAACTAGCCACGTGAGCGACCGGCTGGACCTGCGGGACCGCGATCGCCTGTTCGCGGGGATCGACGGCGTGCGCTTCGACGTCGCGGTGATCGGGGGCGGCATTACCGGCGCCGGGGTGGCGCGCGATGCGGCCATGCGCGGGCTGTCGGTCGCGCTGATCGAGGCCGAGGACTTCGCCTCCGGGACCTCCAGCCGATCGTCCAAGATGATCCACGGCGGCCTGCGCTACCTGCCGATGGGCGACATCGCCCTGGTGCGCGAGGCGGCCTCGGAGCGCAAGGCGGTGCAGGCGATCGCCCCGCACCTGGCCCGCGAGACCCCGTTCGTGATCCCGGCACGCAACGCCGGCGCCGTCGCCAAGCTGCGCGCCGGGCTCTGGACCTTCGAGAAACTCGGCGGCGTGCCCAAGAGCCGCAAGCATGAGGTCTGGTCGCAGGCGGAGCTCAAGGACCGCGAGCCCGCCATCGCCGCGGGCGAGTTGGCGGGCGCGGTGGTCTACCCGGAGTATCTCACCGACGACGCACGGCTGACCCTTGCCAATGTGCGCAGCGCAGCGGCGCACGGCGCGACCTGCCTCAACCACGCGCGGGTCGCGGCGATCATCACCGAGGGCGGCATCGCCGCCGGGCTCGAGGTCGTTGACGACGCCGGGCGGCGCGTCCGGCTTTTCGCCAAGGCAATCGTCAATGCCGCGGGGCCCTGGGTCGACGCGGTGCGCTCGCTGGAAGACGCCGGCGCGCCGCCTCGGCTGCAGCTGAGCAAGGGCGTACACATCGTCGTGGATCGCGAGCGTCTGCCGGTCAGCCGCACGGTGATCATGCCGGCCGCCGACCGCCGCAGCGTGTTCGCCGTGCCCAAGGGCCGCGCCACCTACATCGGCACCACCGACGCCTTCTACCCCGACGCCGACCTCTGGCCGCGCATCGACCGCGCCGATGTCGACTACCTGATCGAAGCGGCGATGCGCTGCTTTGCGACGGCCCCACTTCGGATGGCGGACATCACCTCGGCCTGGTCCGGCGTGCGCCCGCTGGTGGCGGAGGCGGGCAAGTCGGCCTCTGAGGTCTCGCGCAAGGACGAGGTCTGGGTCGGCCCGGCCGGCGTGATCTCGATCGGCGGCGGCAAGCTCACCGCCTATCGCCGCATGGCTGAACGGGTCGTGGACCGGATCGAGGACGCGCTGGGGCGCAAGGCATCGGCTTGCCGGACCGCCGAGGCGCCGCTGCCCGGGGGCGAGGTCGACGTTGCGGCCGCGCGGGCGTTGCTGGCTCGCGGCGGCATGGCGCCCGAGGCGGCGGACCGGCTGGTGTCGCTCTATGGCGCCGAGGCGGCGGCCGTCGCCGGCGATGGCGGCGACATCGCCGCTGAGGTCCGGCACGCGGTTCTGGCCGAGGGCGCGCTGACGCTGGACGACTACTGGGTTCGCCGCAGCGCCAGAGCCTGGTTCGCCGCCCGCGGCGGCATCGCCGACTTGGCGCCGACGGCCGCCGCGATGGCGCCGCTGCTGGGCTGGAGCGCCGCCGAGCGCGATCGCCAAGTCGCCGCCTGCCGCGCCATCCATGACCGCAACATGGCGTTCGCGCCGGAAGGAGCCCTCGCGTGAGCCTCGAAGGCCTGGACGCCCTGGCCGGCGCCATCGGCGCAGACCGGATCGAGCGCAATCCCGCCAGGCTAGACGCCCGGCGGCACGACTACTGGGCGCTGAGCCA
>DATNIH010000057.1:0-16367 GCA_035604515.1 Caulobacteraceae bacterium
TGGCCGGGCGTCAGTCCCGGCCATCCGAGCACGCAGACCTCAGCCGTGGCCGCGCCCGGCGCGGCCACCCGCCGAATGGTGTTCTTGGATTGCCGGGACTGACGCCCGGCGATGACCGTGGATAGAGAATGAGTTCAATGCTTTCCATCCGTAACCTCTCCGCCGCCATCGACGGCAAGACCATCCTGAACGGGCTCTCCCTGGAGCTGCCGGCGGGCGAGGTGCACGCGATCATGGGGCCGAACGGGGCGGGCAAGTCGACGCTCAGCTACGTGCTGACCGGGCGGGACGGCTATGAGGTGACCGCCGGCAGCGTGACGCTGAATGGTGAAGATCTGCTGGCGCTGTCGCCGTCCGAGCGGGCGGCGCGGGGCGTGTTCCTGTCGTTCCAATACCCGATCGAGATTCCCGGCGTGCCGGCGCTGACGTTCCTGCGCACCGCGCTCAACGCCCAGCGGCGGGCGCGCGGCGAGGCCGAGATGGGCGCGCCGGAGTTCCTGAAGACCATCCGCGCCAGGGCCGGCGAGCTGAAGATCGACTTCGAAATGCTGCGCCGCGCGCTCAACGTCGGCTTCTCCGGCGGCGAGAAGAAGCGGATGGAGATCCTGCAGATGGCCATGCTGGCGCCCAAGCTGGCCATCCTCGACGAGACCGACAGCGGGCTCGACATCGACGCGCTGCGCATTGTCGCCGAGGGCGTCAACGCCATGCGCGCGCCGGACCGCTCGATGCTGGTGATTACCCACTACCAGCGCCTGCTGGACTACATCCGGCCGGACCGGGTGCACGTGCTCGCCGGTGGCCGCATCGTCGCCTCCGGCGGACCGGAGCTCGCGCACGATCTGGAGCGCGAGGGCTACGACAAGTACGCGCCCAAGCTTGAGACTGCGCCCGCATGAGCCTCGCCCGCGCCATCGAGACTGGCGACCTCGCGCAGCTGCCGTCGCGCCGCGACGAGGACTGGCGTTGGACCGACCTGCGCGGCCTGATCCGCGAGCTGCCGGCGGCGTCGAGCGATGACGCCGGCGAGATCGGCGCCGGGCCGTTCGATGCGATCGCCGGTGCGGTGACCCGCATCGTCAATGGTCGGCTTCGGCCGGGCGCGGTCGCCGATCGCGGCGTCTTGGCTCTGCGCATCATCAGCCGCGGTGATGGCGCTCACGCGGGGCGGCACGCGGTTTCGGTCGCCAGCGGTGAAGCGCTGGTGCTGCTCGAAAGCCACGAGGGGCGCGGCGCCCACATCTCCGAGTTCGATCTGTCGATCGCGGTGGCGAACAGCGGACGCCTCGAGCGGATCGTGCTGGTCGATGAGCCGGCCGACGCCGTGCTGGTCTCGCGCGCCGACGTGACCCTGGCGCCGGGCGCGCAGTTCGCCCAGACCGTCATCACGTCCGGCGCGCGCCGCCAGCGGATCGAGACCCGTGTCGCTCACCCAGGCGGCGGCGGCGCGGCGCGGCTCGACGGGGTCTATCTGCTGGCCGATCAGCGTCATGCCGATATCACCACGGTCGTTACGCACGAAGGCGTGGACGGGACGACCGATCAGCTGACCAAGGGCGTGGTGCGCGACCAGGGGCGTGGCGTGTTCCAGGGGCGGATCGTGGTGCGGCCCGGCGCGGACAAGACCGATGCCAGGATGGGCCACCATGCGCTGGTGCTCTCGGACCGCGCCGAGGTCGACGCCAAGCCGGAGCTGGAGATCTTCGCTGACGACGTCGCCTGCGCCCACGGCAACACCGTCGGCGCGCTGGA
Organism: Caulobacteraceae bacterium; assembly: GCA_035604515.1. Classification (GTDB taxonomy): domain Bacteria; phylum Pseudomonadota; class Alphaproteobacteria; order Caulobacterales; family Caulobacteraceae; genus Acaudatibacter. Next base: position 1,753 of record DATNIH010000057.1, read on the forward strand.
TGAGGACGCGCTGTTCTATGCCGAGCAGCGCGGCATCCCGGAGGACCAGGCGCGCGCGATGCTGACGGAAGCGTTTGTCGGCGAGGTGGTCGATCGGATCGAACACGAGGGCGCGCGCGAGATCGTTCGCGCCTGGGTGGCGGAGCGTCTGCGATGAGAATCCTCACCCGTAGGGGGAGGACAAACATGAGCTTCGACGTCGACGCCGCGCGCGCCGAGTTCCCGATCCTGCGCCGGCAGGTGAACGGGCGCCCACTGGTCTATCTCGACAGCGCCGCCTCGGCGCAGAAGCCGCGCGCGGTGATAGCGGCGATGAGCGGGGCGATGGAGCGGTCGTACGCCAATGTGCACCGTGGACTGCACACCTTGGCGAATGAAACGACGGAAGCATATGAAAAGGCGCGCGAAAATGTGCGTGGCCTGATCAATGCCGCCAGCGCGGCGGAGATCGTGTTCACCAAGGGTACCACCGAGGCGATCAACCTGGTGGCGTCGTCGCTCGGCCAATCCCTTCAAGCCGGCGACGAGATCATCCTCTCGGTGATGGAGCACCACGCCAACATCGTGCCTTGGCATTTCCTTCGGGAGCGGAAGGGCGTGGTGCTGCGGTTCATTCCGATTACGGACGCAGGCGAGCTCGACTTGGCCGTCTACCGCAGTCTGCTGGGGCCGAAGACCCGGATGGTGGCGGTGAGCCACATGTCGAACGTGCTGGGGACGGTCAATCCGGTCGCCGAGATCATCGCCGACGCCCATGCCGCGGGCGCGCTGACGCTGATCGACGGGGCGCAGGCCGTGGTGCACGGCGCGCTCGATGTGCAGGCGCTGGACGCCGATTTCTACGCCTTCTCCGGCCACAAGCTCTATGGGCCGACCGGCATCGGCGCGCTCTACGGCAAGGCGGCGCTACTGGCCGCGCTGCCGCCCTACCAGGGCGGCGGCGAGATGATCGGGCGTGTCGCGCTGGACCAGATCACCTACGCCGACCCGCCGCATCGCTTCGAGGCCGGCACGCCGCCGATCCTCGAGGCCATCGGGCTTTCCGCCGCGATCGAGTGGCTTCGCACGCTGGACCGCGACGCCGTCGCCGCCCACGAGCAGGCGCTCTATCGCCGCGTGAAAGACCGGCTGAACGGCGCCAACTGGATCAACGAGATCGGCCAGGCGCCGGGCAAGGGCGCGATCTTCGCCTTCACCATGGAAGGCGCCCACGCCCACGACGTCGCGCAGATCTTGGACCGCTATGGCGTCGCCGTGCGCGCCGGCACCCACTGCGCCGAACCACTGCTCGCGCACTACGGCTTGACGTCGAGCGCGCGCGCGTCCTTCGCCTTATATAACACCCTCGAGGAAGCCGACTCGTTCGTCGACGCCCTCGAAAAGACCAGGACCTTTTTCAGCTGATGGACGACGCCAGCCTCGCCCCCGACCAAGCTTTATCGGCCATAGATCAGGCCGAGCTCGACGCCTTGACCGACAAGTTGGTCGAGAAGCTCAAGACCGTGTTCGACCCGGAAATCCCGGTCGACATCTATGAGCTCGGGCTGATCTACAAGGTCGACGTTTCCGACGACAAGGACGTGGTCATCGACATGACCCTGACCGCGCCGGGCTGCCCGGTCGCCGGCGATATGCCGGGCTGGGTGCAGGAGGCGGTGATGACGATCGAAGAGATCAAGTCCTGCACCGTAAACCTGGTGTTCGACCCGCCGTGGGATCCCTCGTTGATGTCCGACGAGGCGAAACTCGAACTCAACATGTTCTGACCCCATATCTGCATCATGGAAACCGCCGTTCAGCCCCGCGCCCGCCGCCCACGCCCCAAGGTCGTGACCTTGACCGATCGCGCCGCCGATCGGGTGAAGGAGATCATGGCCCGGGCCGAGAAGCCGTACGTCGGGCTGCGCGTCGGGGTGAAGAACGGCGGCTGCGCCGGCCAGGAGTATGTGCTCGAGTACGCCGAGGCGGCGGCGGCGCTGGACGAGGTGGTCGAGGACAAGGGCGTCACCATCCTGGTCGACCCCAAGGCGGTGCTGTTCCTGATCGGCACCGAGGTGGACTACGAGGTGAACCGGCTCGCCGCCAAGTTCACCTTCCGGAACCCCAACCAGACCGACGCCTGCGGCTGCGGCGAGAGCGTGACGATCGAGCCGGCCAAGGCGCTGGACTGAGGCGTCGGGGCCGGACAAATGGTCCCACCGCAGGTCGAGCGATGGGCGCCCCTAGGACAACGTTAAGCTAAATCCTGGACTCTCCGGTTCTCGTCCACGCGCCCAAGCGTGGCTGGGGAGGCGGGCCTGAGCGAACAAGCCAACCATAGCGCCCAGACGGCGCCGCTCGACATGATCCTGCGGCTCGCCTCGCGCAGCGGCGGCGCGCCAGCGCAACTTTGCATTTTCGAAGGCCCGAACCGCGGTTCGCGCACCACCGACGCCCGCGCGCCGGACGTCAGCGAGGTCGCGCGCGAGGCCGTCGCGCGCGGTCGCCTGACCTGGGGCCTGAAGACATTCGCGGGCCGGGTGTTCGACGTGGTCGCAAGGCCGGTGTTCGCCGCGGGCCGGCCGGTGGGCGCCGTCTGCCTGTTCGGCGCGCCCACCGGCGAGGAGACCGAAGACATCATGGCGGACGTCGCGGTGATGATCTGCCGCGAACTGGACGGTGCGGCGGGCGGCGCTGCGCCGCAAAGCGCCAGCGAGGCGGAAATCCCGCCGATGATGCTGGAGATGATCGACAGCGTGCCGCTGGCGGTCGCGCTCTACGACACCGAGTTTCGCCTTCTGCGCGTCAGCGAGCGCTGGGGCTTCGACTTCGGCCTGCGGCCCGAGCGCATGCTCGGGCGCCACATGTTCGAGATCGATCCCACCGCGCGCCGGTGGGAGAGCCAGTACCGCAATTGCATGCAGGGCGAGCGGCTGGTCGCCGATCGCGTGCCGATCACCCGCAAGGACGGCAAGACCGTCTACATCAACGCCGTCACCATCCCCTGGCGGCGCACCGACGGCGAGGTCGGCGGCATCATGGGCATGTACCAAGTGCTGATGGACGACCGCGGCGAGGAGTACGAGCTGGTCAACGCCCAGCGCCGGCTCGAAGCCGCGATCAAGCTGGCCAGCATCCAGGTTTGGGAGATGGACTACCGGACCAAATCGGTCTGGGGCATGGGCGAGGATTTTGTCGAGGAGCGGGACATCGTCGGCTTCCTCGAACTGTCGAAGGACATGTCCGCCGGCATCCATCCAGACGACCGCGAGGCCGCTGCCGCCGAGCTCGCCGCCGCGAGACGCGAGCGCCGCGCCTATCGTGGTGAGTATCGGCTCTACCGCCAGGATCAGCGCGAAGTCTGGGTCTCCGCCGCCTCCGCCGACGTCTATGGCGAGAACGACGAGATAGAAACGCGGCTGGGCGTGATGGTCGACATCACCAAGCGCAAACAGGCCGAGCAGGCGCTAATCCATGCCATGGCGGAGGCCGAGGCCGCGAACCGGGCCAAGAGCGACTTCCTGGCGACGATGAGCCATGAGATCCGCACGCCGCTGAACGGGGTGCTCGGCATGGCCCGCGCCATGGCCGGCGACGAATTGACGCCGGCGCAGCGCGAGCGGCTCGACGTGGTGCGGCAGTCGGGAGAGTCGCTGCTCTCGCTGCTCAACGACGTGCTCGATCTCTCCAAGGTCGAGGCCGGCAAGCTGGAGCTGGATATCGAGCCGTTCGACATCGAGGAACTCGCCCGCGCGACGCACGCCACCTTCGCCGGCGTCGCCCAGGCCAAGGGCCTGACCCTCGATCTGACAGTCGAGCCGCGGGCGCAGGGCCGGTATCTGGGCGATGCGGCGCGCGTGCGTCAGGTGCTCTCCAACCTGATCTCCAACGCCCTCAAGTTCACCGAACAAGGCGGCGCGACGGTCGCGGTCGATCGCAACCGGCGCGGCCTACTGGTCCGGGTCAGCGATACCGGCATCGGCATCGCCCCCGGCCGCATCGGCAAGCTGTTCCACAAGTTCGAGCAGGCCGACGCCTCGACCACCCGCCGGTTCGGCGGCACCGGGCTTGGGCTCGCCATCTGCCGCGAGCTCACCGAACTGATGGGCGGCAAGGTCACGGCCAGGAGCCGGGCGGGTGCGGGGACGACGTTCACGGTCGTCCTGCCGCTGCAAAGGCTGGCCGAGTCGGCGACGGCGGCGTCAACGCCCGCTCACGCGGAGTCGCGGGAGATCGAAGCTGGCGCGATCCGCCTGCTGGCGGCCGAGGACAACAAGGTCAACCAGTTGGTCCTGCGTACGCTGCTGAACCAGGCCGGGATCGATCCGGTGATCGTCGACGACGGCAAGGCCGCGGTCGAGGCCTGGGAGCTCGGCGACTGGGACGTGATCCTGATGGACGTGCAGATGCCGGTCATGGACGGGCCAGCGGCGGCGCGGATGATCCGCCAGCGCGAGGCGGTCACCGGGCGCGCGCCGACGCCGATCATCGCGCTCACGGCCAATGTCATGTCGCACCAGGTGCGCGACTACGAACTGGCCGGCATGAATGCCTGGGTCGCCAAGCCGATCGAGGTCGGCGCGCTGTTCGCCGCGCTCGAGGCCGCGCTGACGCCGGGCGCCGAAGAAGCCGACGCTCAGGTCGCCTGAGCCGCGCTCGCCCGGGCGATCTCGTCCGGCGCGGGAACCAGGATCGAGGGGCGGACCGGCTCTCCAGTGGCCTTCGCGATCAGTTCCTGAGAGCGGGTCTCGATGGCGCCTTCCAGCCTCGCGAGGAACTCGCCGCGGGTGAGGCCAGGCTCGATCGGGTCGAGGAACTCCACTGTGGCGCGGCCTGGGTTCTTCTTGAACGCCTCCTGCGGCCAGAACAGGCCGAGGTTGGTGGCGACCGGGACGACCGGCAGGTTGAAGTCGCGGTACATATAGAACACGCCGGTGCGGTAGCGGAACCGCTCGCCGGCCTTGGCCAGGTTGCCCTCCGGATAGATCAGGATGCGGCGGCCGTCGGCGTTGGCGGCGGCGGCTTTCTCGGCCAGTGCCCGGCGCGCTTCGGGTCCGCCGCAGTTGTCGACCATGATCGCGCCGAACTTGCGCAGCACGCCGCGCAGCAGCGGGATCCGCTCCAGGTGGTCGCCGGCGACGAACACCAGGTTCTGCACGTGGGCGAACATCACGAAGCCGTCGCCCCAGGAGTGGTGCTTGGCGGCGACGATGAAGGCGCCTTGCGGCAACCGCTCCTTGCCGGCGACCTCGACCTTGATCCCGGCGAGCCAGTGCAGCGCCCAGAGCATGCGCCGGGTATAGAGCCGCAGCATCCAGGCCAGCGGGCCGCGCCCAGGGGCCAGCGCGGCGAAGGCGCAGGCGATGGCGTAGAAGACCGACATCACCCAATAGGCGACGGCGAAGGCGAAGCTGCGCATCGGTGTGTTCCAGTTCCTAGGGTATCGGTTCAGCGCGCGAACAGCACCGCTTCGACCGCGGCGGTCATCAGCGGGGCGTGGGCGCTCAGGGGTTCGTCGAAGCGGCCATAGGCCTTGTTCTGGGCGGTCTGGTTGATCAGGCCGATCACCATGGCCGCCAGCACGCGCGGGTCGGCGGCCGGAATCTCGGTTTCCAGCATCGCCCGCTTCAGCAGCTTTTCCACCACCGAGACCGGATCGCGGCCGTCCTCCTGGTAGAACGGCAAGAAGCGATGGATCGACAGCATGTGGTAGGTGAACCGCGGCCAGTCCTCGTCGGCGGCCTGGCAATAGGCGCGCACGATGGCGGCAGCCTTGGCGCGGACGCCGCGCTCGCCGCTGGCGGCCTCCTCGACCAAAGCCGAGAGCCGGCGGTGCGTGGCCATGAACAGCGTGTGCGCCAGTTCGTCCTTGCTCTTGTAGTGGCGATAGATCGCGCCTTCGGACACCTCTGCGGCTTTGGCGATCAGCTTCGTCGTCGCGGCGTCGACCCCCATGTGGATGAAGAGGTTGATCGCGGCGTCATCGATGCGGGCCTTGGCGGTCATGGCGTTTCCTTTCGCTGAAACGCGCTATGCCACAGGTCGTTGGCGAATGTAAGTGAGCGCTCACTCACATGTTGTTGAACGGCGCAGCGCTCTAGGCGCGGGCGTTCGGCGCGAGCAGGGCGCGGCGCTCGTCGGCGGTCAGCACCCGCCATTGGCCCTGCGGTAGATCGCCAAGGCGCAAAGGGCCGATGCGGAGCCGGTAGAGGTCGGTCACCGCCAGGTCGACCAGATCGCACATCCGCCGAATCTGGCGATTGCGGCCCTCCATCAGCACGAAGCGCAGGCGCTGCTCGCTGGCGAGGGTTACCTTCGCCGGCTTCAGCTGGCGTCCGTCGAGCGCCAGGCCGTGGCGCAGACTTGCCAGCTTTGGCTCGGTGATCGGGCCGGTGACGCGGACCAGGTACTCCTTGTCCAGCGTCGAGTTGGGCCCAATCAGCGCCTTGGCCAGCACGCCGTCCTCGGACAGCAGCAGCAGGCCGTGGGAGTCCTGGTCGAGCCGGCCCAGGGGCGCCAGACGCGTGTTGCGGTCCGGGATGGTCGGGCTCTCGCCGCGCAGAGCCTGACGGGTCAGCAGGCGCACGGCGGGAACCTGGTCGCCCTCCGGCTGGCTCGACACCACGCCCACCGGCTTGTTCAGCACCACGGTCAGGCTGGACTGCAGCTCGCCTTGGGCGGCGTCGTTCAGCACCAGGGTCTGGCCGGGTTCGATCTTGCGGCCCACGTCGTCGACCCGCGCGCCGTCGATGAACACCAGGCCGCGGCCGATCAGGCCCTCCGCCTCGCGCCGGGAACAGACGCCGCTCTGAGCCAGCCAGCGGTTGACCCGCTGGGGCTCGGTTTCGTCATAGCGGCGGGTCCAGGCCATGGCGGGTTGTAGGCGCCCGAGTGGGTTGAGGAAAAGTGCGAAGCGGTTTTCCGCCTGCAACCCGATCTCACTTTAGACGGGCCTCAGACGTCGCAAGCGCGTCGCGGGTGCGGGCGGAATCCCCTACACCGCGCGGCGAGGGAGACCCGCTTGGACCGTTTCGACGTGGTGGTGATCGGCGCTGGCGCCGCGGGGATGATGTGCGCCATCGAAGCGGGACGGCGCGGCCGGCGCGTGCTGGTGCTGGATCACGCCAAGGCGGCCGGCGAGAAGATCCGCATTAGTGGCGGCGGCCGCTGCAACTTCACCAATCTGCACACCGCGCCCGATCGCTTCATCTCCGCCAACCCGCGCTTCTGCATCTCCGCCCTCAGCCGGTACCAACCGGCGGACATTATCGGCCTTCTCGAGCGCCACGGCGTCGCCTGGCATGAGAAGACCCTGGGCCAGCTGTTCTGCGACGGATCGGCCACCCAGGTGGTGGACCTGCTGAAGGCCGAGATGGCGCAAGCCGGGGCGACGCTTCGCCTGGCGACGCCGGTGCTCGGCGTGGAGACATCTGCGGACGGGTTCCAGCTGTCGCTGGCGGCCGGCGACGTGGCCTGCGAAGCCCTGGTGATCGCCACCGGCGGAAAGTCGATTCCCAAGATGGGCGCCACCGCCTTCGGCTATCAGGTCGCCGAACAGTTCGGGGTCGGGGTGGTGGAGACCCGTCCCGGCCTCGTGCCCCTGACCTTCGAGGCGGCCCTACTGCAGCGCCTGAAGGCGCTGGCCGGCGTGTCGCTGGGCGTCAGCGTGGCCTGCGGCAAGACCCGCTTCGAGGAGGCGATGCTGTTCACGCATCGCGGCCTCAGCGGCCCGGCGATCCTGCAGATCTCGTCCTATTGGCGGCCGGGCGAGACCATCGAGGTGAACATGGCGCCGGGCGTCGATGTGTACGAGGTCCTGCGGCGCGCCCGCGCCGAGCAGGGGCGCTCATCGCCGGTCGCGGTCCTCGCCCAATGGCTGCCGCGTCGCCTCGCCGAGCTGATCGCCGAGACGACGCGCGCCGACGGTAATATGGCCGGCGCATCCGACAGCCTGTTGAGGGAGTTGGCCGCCGCGGTGAACGCCTGGCGCGTCAAACCGGTGGGATCGGAGGGCTATCGCACCGCAGAGGTCACCGTCGGCGGCGTCGACACCCGCGCCCTCGACTCCCGCACCATGGCCGCCCGGGCCGTGCCCGGCCTCTATTTCATCGGCGAGGTGGTGGACGTCACCGGCTGGCTCGGCGGCTATAACTTCCAGTGGGCCTGGGCGAGCGGCTGGTGCGCGGGTCAGGCTGTCTGAGCAGCGCCAGCCGGGGTGAACTTACGCCGGCGCACCCCGTGCGGCGGCTGGTTCGGACGCATTGCGCCTTGACGCAGGCTCGCCGACTTTGATCTGACGGCGCCAGTCTCCGCGACGTGCTATGTCGCGCCAACCGGATGGAGCTGACCTTGTACTCGATGGACTCGGTTCTCGGCGCCTTCGAACAGCGCAAGGTTCAGCTCGAGCAGAGCAGCAACCCGCTCGCGAAAGGCGTTGCCTGGATCGAGGGCAAGGTTTTTCCGCTGGCCGAGGCGCGAATTCCGATCCTCGATCAGGGCTTCCTGCATTCGGACCTGACGTACGACGTGCCCGCGGTGTGGGACGGCCGGTTCTTCCGCCTGGATGACCATCTGGATCGGTTCGCCGCCAGCTGCGAGAAGATGCGGCTGCGCAACCCAATGCCGCGAGAGGCGGTCCGCGACACTCTGGTCGACATGGTCGCCCGGACCGGGATTCGCGACGCCTTCGTCGAGCTGATCGTCACCCGCGGCCTGAAGTTCGTGCGTGAGTACAAGACGGCGCAGAACAATCTCTACCTGATCGTCATGCCCTACGTCTGGGCGATGCCGCCGCAGGTGCAGCGAACCGGCGGGACCGCCGTTGTCACCCGCACGGTTCGGCGGACGCCGCCAGGCGCGATGGATCCAACCGTCAAGAACCTGCAGTGGGGCGACTTCACGCGCGGTTGGCTGGAGGCGCTGGATCGCGGCGCAACCTATTCCTTCCTGCCCGACGGCGACGGCAACGTGACAGAGGGTGGGGGCTACAACATCTTTGCGGTCAAGGACCGGGTCCTGTTCACGCCCATTCGCGGGGTGCTCGAAGGCGTGACGCGCAAGACCGTTCTGGAACTGGCGGCGGCCAAGGGCATGAGGACGGTCGTGGACTATGTCCCGGTAGATCTGCTGTACCAGGCCGACGAAATCTTCATGTCCACCACCGCCGGCGGAATCATGCCGATCACCCAGTTGGACGACCAGCCGGTGGGTGGTGGCCAGGTCGGACCGGTCACCCGCGAGATCTGGGAGGCCTACTGGGCGGCCCACTACGATCAGAAATACAGCTTCGCCATCGACTACTCGCGCCCCACCGTACCAGCCTGAGCGACGCAGGACGGCACGCCTATTTCCAGGCGTAGTTGAAGCTGAGGCTCACCCGCGGCGTCTTCGCGCGGCTGGGCAGCACCTCGTGGCGCAGCCAGCTTTCCCACATGTAGAGCGTGCCCACTTCGGGGGTGAGGGTGACGAAGGTTTGCGCGGACGGCGGCGCGCCCACCAGACGGGGCGGCGCGGGCATCATCAGCGGCAGGCGCGGGTCCTCCAGGCGCAGCGCCCCGGCGCCGGGCGGCACGGAGACGTAGACCGTTCCGGAGAGGACGCTGTGCGGGTGGATGTGACCCGAATGGGCGCCGCCGGACTGCAGAACGTTCACCCACAAACTGTCGAGCTTCAGCTTGCCGCGTGGGCCGAGATCGAAGGCCAGGTCCGCCGCGAAGCGCGCCGCATGCCGGTCCAGCCGCCGCTTCAACTCGCCGAACACGCTCGCGCGTTGCGGCAGGTCGCCCAGGGAGGCGTAGGAGGTGTAGCCGCGGTAGCCGTGTTCCCGAGACCAGGCCTGCCCGGCCTTGTCCTCGGCGGCGAGCATGGCGCAGGCCTGCGCGAGTTCGGCGTTGAACGCCTGGAAGTCGGGCGCCTCGGCGAGCGAGGCCTCGAGGATCTGCGTGGCGAAGAGGCTGCGAATAGCGGCGGGTCCTGTCTCGGCTGGCCGTTCCTTGGCCGGATCGGCGGATTTGTCGATGGGAGATCGCCATGGCCGCGATCGCGCCGCGGCGGCGTCCGCGCTTGACGACGACTCATCCGCGTGGGCTGCTGGGCGTGTAAGGACGCCCGGCGCCGGGTCTTTGATATCGTGGATCGTTAGAAACGCTGCCCGCGGCGCATGGGCGAGACACGCCGATCTACGGGCAGGGGACCGTAAATTACGGTCGTTTGCGGTTTCACGTGAAACATCGCGAACGCAGAAAAACTACAGAGACGACGTGACGCCGAGTTCGCGATGCGTGCTCAGGCGGCGGCGGACGTCTTGCGCTGCGCGCGGCTGACGCGGTTGCGGCCGGCGTGTTTTGAGTCGTAGAGCGCGGCGTCGGCGCGCTCCATCAGCGATATCGGCTGCTCGGAGGGGTAGCGCTCGGCGAAGCCGGCGGAAATGGTGACGGCGCCCAGATCCTCGTTGGTGGAGCGCCGCTTCAGCCGCCGCGATCCGACCTCTTCGCGGATCTCGTGCAAATCCTTCTCGACCTGCGCGGCGGTCTCGCCGGAGAAGATCATCGCGAACTCTTCGCCGCCGTAGCGAGCCGCGAAGCGCGGCGGGGCGCCGATGCGGCCGATCACGCTGGCGACGTAGCGGAGCACCTGATCGCCGGTCTGGTGGCCCCAGCTGTCGTTGAAGTTCTTGAAGTGGTCGATATCGAGCACGGCCAGCAGGACGGTCCCGCCGTCCGCGTCCGCATCGGCGCAGGCGCGGTCGAGTTCCTCGTCGAACGCCTTGCGGTTGGCCAGGTTGGTCAGGCCGTCGGTCGTGGCGTCGCGGCGCACCTGCACCAGGTGGTCGCGCAGGCGGCCGACTTCGGCGGTGGATTCGGCGAGGCGCTGCTCCAGCGCGCGGTTCTCACTCTGCGCGCGGTTGGTGGCGCTGGTGAGACCGCGGACCAGCTGCTTCAGCTCGCCCGACTCCATCGTCTCGCTGAGTTCCTGTGTCGCCCCAGCCAAGTGTTCGCCGTAGTCGGCGCTGGTCTTCTGCGCGGTCTGGATGGCGCGGGACACCGTGGCCAGCTCTTCGCTCAACTGATCGCCGGCGTCGCGGATCTGGTCGTGCAGACGCACCTTGGGCAGGTAGGTGTGCGCCAGGTCCTCGGCGACGAAATCGGTGATCTGTTCGCCGGCAGAGAGCAGACGCTGCATCTCCAGAGCGAGCGCGCCGGTGGGATCAGCCACCAAATGCAGCCATAGCTCGAAGTTGAGGGCGGTGGGCCATACCTTGGCCCGCTCCATCATCTCGATCGCCACGCGGGCCACCTCATAGGCCCTCGGGCCACGCAAGGTATGGTCCACTTCGCCAGCCATTCGTTCCCCCAGATGCGCGCAGCGGACCATAGGGCGCAGAGTTCAAACAGCGCGTTAAGGATCGCTTCTGCGGGGCCGCGCGGCGAGGGCTATTTCCGAGCGAGGAACGCCGGCACATCCGAGCCGAAGCCGACGACGTGGCGCTCGTCGCGGCGATCATCGTCGTCGCGGCCCCGAGCTGAGGGCGCAGGGCTGCGGTGCTGGTCGCGGCGCGGCTCATGACGCGGTTCGGGCCGTGGCTCCTGTCGGGATGCCGGTCGGGCTTCCGCACGCGGCTCTTGCCGCGGCTCCGAGCGCGGCGCGGGGCGGTCGGCGACGGCCTCGCGGGCCGGGCGTTCGCGCCGCGGCCGTTGCCGGCGCGGCTCCTCGGTGGCGGCGACTGGCGGCGGGGCGGGGACAGGGGCAGGGGCCTCGGCGCCTTCCACTCGCGGCGTCGGCTTTGACGGCTCCATGGCGGCGACCGACGTTTCCGACGCCGGGCGGCCGAAGCCGCGGTCGCGGCGTTCGGGGCGGCGGCGGGGCTCGCGGCGCGCGTCGGGCTTGGCCTCGCTCCAGTCTACCTCGAGCTTCAGCTCCTCGGGCGTCTTGCCGATCAGGCGGATCACCTTGTCGAGGTTGCGGCCGTCGGCCGGCGTGACCAGCGTGATCGAGTCGCCGTTCTTGCCCGCGCGGCCGGTGCGGCCGATGCGGTGTACGTAGTCGTCGGCGTGGTGCGGGACGTCGTAGTTGAAGATGTGACTGACGTCGGGGATGTCGAGACCGCGCGCAGCGACGTCGGACGCCACCAGCAGCTTCAGCTCGCCCTTGCGGAACGACTCCAGCGTTCGGGTCCGCACGCTCTGGTCGAGATCGCCGTGGATCGCGGCAGCATCGAAGCCGTGCTTCTTCAGCGACTTGGCGACGATGTCGACTTCGCTCTTGCGATTGCAGAACACGATGCCGTTCCGAACGCTCGGCTGGGCGATCAAGGCGCGCAGCGCCAGACGCTTGGCGGCCTGATCGGCGACCGGCACGCGGAACACGTGCTGGGCGATGTTTTCGGCCGTCGTCGCCGGTCGCGACGCCTCGATCCGCGTCGGGTCGCGCAGGAACTGCTTGGTGAGCCGGGTGATTTCCGGCGGCATAGTGGCCGAGAAGAACAGCGTCTGCTTGGCGGCCGGCGTCAGCTTGAAGATGCGCTCGAGGTCGGGGATGAAGCCCATGTCGAGCATGCGGTCGGCTTCGTCGACCACCATAATCTGCACGCCGGTGAGCAGCAGCTTGCCGCGCTCGAAATGGTCGAGCAGGCGGCCGGGCGTGGCGATCAGCACGTCGACGCCGCGATCGAGCTTGGCCTCCTGATCGCCGAACGAAACGCCGCCGATCAGCAGGGCCCAGGAAAGCTTCTGGCCTTTGGAGTAGCGTTCGAACGAGGCGGCGACCTGGTCGGCCAGTTCCCGCGTCGGCTCGATCACCAAAGAGCGCGGCATCCGCGCCTTCGAGCGCCCGGCGACCAGGCGATCGATCATCGGCAGGGTGAACGCGGCGGTCTTGCCCGTGCCGGTCTGGGCGATGCCGAGAATGTCTCGGCCGGCGAGCGCGACCGGAATGGCCTGCTCTTGGATGGGGGTGGCTTCGGTATAGCCGGTGGCGGCGACCGCTTCGAGCGTCGCGGCGCTGAGGCCTAAGTTGGAAAAGTCTGTCATGTCTCGATAAAATTGAACTGGCGCGTCTGGCGCGAATCATGCGCGCCACGACCCAATTCAGGCAGGCGGAACATAGGAAGAAAGCATTTCAAGTCAATGCGACCGCCGCGCCGCCTGGCCGGTGCGAGGTCGGGGGCGCGCGGATTTGGACAGAAAAATGTCGTCATATTCTACCGTCAGGCGAATATCGGTCGTTTTGGCCGTCGGAGGAACAAGCTTTGCCCAGATTTCGCCATGAGCGAGTCTTAGCGCCGCTAACAGACGTTCGGAGTGGTCAGACTTCGGACCGCAACCATTGCTGGCGGGGGACCAGATGAAGCAACAAATGATAGCGGGCGCAGCCCTTCTTGGCGCGCTTTGGCTGGGCGGATGCGCGACCCAGGACTATGTCGACAAGCACGTGGCCGCGGTGCAGGGCCAGGTCGACACGGCTCAGGGCCACGCCCGGGACCAGGACGAGCGCATCGGCGCGGCGGACAAGACCGCCCACGAGGCGTTGGAACGCGCGATCGAGGCCGGCAAGCTTGCGCAGGGCAAGTTCCTGTACTCGATGGTGCTGACCGATGACGCGACCAAGTTCCCGCCGGGCGGTTCGACGTTGTCCGACGAGGCCAAGTCGCGGCTGACCGAGTTCGCCAGCAAGCTGAAGAGCGACAACCGCCCGGTCTACCTGGAGATCCAGGGTTACACCGACTCCACCGGCGCCCCGGCCGCCAATCTGGCGCTCGGCCAGGCGCGGGCGGAGGCGGTGCGGCTGTTCCTCAACGAACAGGGCGTGGCGCTGAACCGGATGGCGACGATCTCCTACGGCCAGGACAACCCGGTCGCGCCGAACGACACCAAGGACGGCCGCGCCCAGAACCGGCGCGTGGTCATGGTGGTGCTGGACTAGGGGATCGACCGAGTCTGGCGCGATCGGGCGCCAGACTCAGCGCTTCATCCGCATCTCGCCCATGAAGTCGCGCTTGCCGAGGGGCACGCCCTTCGAGCGCAGGATGTCGTACGCCGTCGTGGCATGGAAGTAGAAGTTCGGCAGTGAGAACGACATCAGGAAGTTCTCGGCGGTGAACGGCATCTTGAAGTCGCGGATCTGGAAGATGACGTCCGAACCTTCCAGCGCATTGACCTCGGCCGGCGTCAGCTTGCCGAGCGTCTCGCGCCCTTCGCGGACGAGTCCCTGAAGTTCGACATAGGTCAGCGGTCGGGCCTCGGAGGGCGGCGCGAAGGCGCCTTGCTTGACGCCGGCGATGGCGCCGACCGAATGGTGGACCACCGAAATGACCTGGAAGCGGAACGGCAGCATATCGCCGTAGAGCCGGGTCGCGACGATCTCCTCCGGGTCGATGTCGTTGTCGCGGCAGTGCGCGAGCCCGCGTTCGAGGAATCCTGAGACGCCGCCCAGCGTCTGCAGGTAGGACGCCACAGTCAGGTCGTAGAGTGAGATCGCCATTTCCGGTCCCCGGGTTGCACAAGGCAACCTATCGGGCGCTCGCTGGCCAGTGGCAAGCCGCTAAACGTCCAGATCCTCGGCAGCGAACTCGGCGTTCTCCTGGATGAAGCGGTAGCGAAGCTCCGGCTTCTTGCCCATCAGCGCCTCGACCAGGTCGA
>DATNIH010000058.1:0-3038 GCA_035604515.1 Caulobacteraceae bacterium
GTCAGCGCCGGATAGAGCCGCGAGGGCATGCCGAACTGCGCCATCACCTTCGGGTCGATCGGCATGACGATTCCGACGCTCTGCAGCCACAGCGTGACCGCCGCCCCGATGGAGACGCCGATCGCCGAGCCGAGCAGCGCCAGCCCCAACAGCTCGATCCAGACCATCGCGCCGATCTGGCCGGAGCGCATGCCGAGCGCCAGCAGCATGCCGAACTCGCGCGTCCGCTCCAGCACGCTCATCAGCAGGGTGTTGAGGATGATGAACGCGACCACGATCACCAGGCTGGCGTAGAACAGCATCGAGGTGGCGTACTTCAGGTCGATGGCATCGCGCATGGCCGGCTCCATCGCCTGCCAGTCGCGCACGGCGACGCCGCTGCGCTGGCCGATCGCCTGCAACGCTGGAAGAGCCCGGTTGACCGCGCCCAGCGACGGGCCGCCCAGCACGATGGTGTTGGCCGCCCCTTCCATGCCGAACGTATCCTGGGCGCGCGCCAGCGGCATTTCCAGGATCGAGCGGTCGAGGTCGGGAATGCCGCTGTGGTAGACGCCGGCGACATTGAGCACGTCCGCAGCGACCGAACCGTCACGCGCCGAGCCCAGCATGGTGAGCTTGCCGCCAACCTTGACTCCGAGATTCTTGGCCAGGATGTCGCCGAGGATCGCCTGGTTGGTGTCGTCGGCCCGCAGGTAGCGGCCGTCGGAGATGCGCGCGGCGATGGTGGAAATCTTTGCTTCGCCGGCGGGATCGACCCCGATCACCGCCGCAGCGTAGCTGCGAGGACCGTTGGCCAGGATGGCGAAGCCGTTGACCCTGGGCGCGGCCGTCGTGACGCCGTCGACGCCCTCGGCCGCGCGCGCCACCTCGCTGGGGTTGCTGATCGCCAGTTCGAGCCTCGGGTCGTCTGCGTAGCCGTCGGGCTGCAGCTCGGCGTAGCCGTCGAAGATCCGAAGCGTGGTCTCCTTCATCGTCGCGTAGACGCCGTCCTGGAACGACAGCACGAACACCAGCAGCGCCGAGACGATGGCGATGCTGATGAGGCTGAGGACCGTGCGCTGCGGGCGTCGCCAAAGGTTGCGCCAGGCAAGCGCCGCCAGCACCGCTACGACCTCGGATTTTGCAAGTTGGAGAGGGTGAAGAGATAGGCCGGCAGCGCGACGTTGAACTTCGCGTCCGACGTTTCGATGCGCGTCCACTGGCTCGGCTGGTCGAGCGGATGCATGGTCATCGACACCGGATAGGGGCGGCCGGCCAGCAGGGCGATGCGATCGGCGGTCATGCGCCGGGCGGGCTTCATGTCCTGGTCGAAGAAGGTCTCGCCCATCAGCACGAAGTCGTCGCGGACCTCCAGGGCAACCTTGCCCCAAACGACCGGCGCGCTTGGCTTCGGCGTCGCCTCGATGGTCCACACGGTGTGACCGGCCACCTGCGACGTGGCGGTCAGCCGGTGCGTGTAGTCGGTGATTATGTCCTCCGACTTGGAAAGGTCGTTGTACGAGAAATCCGAGCCCATCCACGACTGGGTCATCATGCTGCCGGGCAACTTGATCACCTGGTTGAGTTTCGGGTTGTAGACCCAGGTGTCGCCCCCGACCTTCAGGGTCGCGTTGCCCGCGTCCTTGGCCGGGGCGACGAAGCGGACCAGCGCGTCATTGTCGCCGCGCGTCCAGCCGTTCATCTGCAGGCGCCGCTCCCAGTCGGGACGGTGCACCGTCATCGCCACGGTCGATTGCGAGCTGGACGAGCGATAGTTCTCATAGGCTTGGCGCAGGATCGCATCGGCGTTCGGCGTCGCCGCCGGAGCCGGTGCGGCGGTCATCGCCGCCAGGATCGCCACCAGGAATATCCGAAGCACGACGAAGCCTTGCCTTTTTGCTCGATCGACGGCATACCTATCAGACCGACGGTCGGTCTTACAAGCGAAACTCGTCGGGGAAAGGCTCGCCGCCGCTGTCGTCGCTGCTCGATGAAGCCGAACCCGCGCTCGCGACGCGGACCAAGCCGCGAGTGATCAAGGCGCCGGCCGTACGCCGCGCCGAGCTGATCGACTGCGCCCAGCGGCTGTTCCTCGAGAAGGGCTATGAGCGGACCACGATCAACGACGTGATCGAGGCGACGGCGCTCTCGAAGGGCGCTTTCTACCATCACTTCCGGGCCAAGGAGGACTTGCTGGAGGCGATCGCCGCCCGCTTCGCCCGGCAGGCCGTGGATCAGACGGCGGACGTGAGCGACGATGCCTCGCTCGACGCCCTGCAGCGCCTGAACCTGCTGCTTGCCATGACCCGCGAGTGGAAAGGCGAGCATCTGCCGGAACTGCGCGCGATGTTCACCACGCTGCTGCGGCCGGACAACGCGGTCCTTTACCATCGGATCGTCGGCGCAGTGTTCATGGCCATGGCGCCGACGCTGACGGCTGTGATCGAGGCGGGCCAGGCTGACGGGATCTTCGACGTCGCCGATGCGACGATCGCCGCCGAGGCGCTGCTGTGGCTCGGCGAGGGGCGGCGGCGCCTCGTCGTGCAGGCGTTGGAGATGGTGGAGGCTGGCGACGTAAAGGCCGGCACGGACCTGCTGCTGAGGCGCCTGCGCGCCGAGGAATCGATCATCGACCGCATCCTCGGCCTGCCGCCGGGCAGCATTCAACTGGCCGGATCCGACGACTTCATCCGCTCGATGATCGTCGCCTGGCAGGCGACACCAAGGGCTGGCGTTGTCCCGGCCGCCTCAGCCGCCGAGCGTTGAGCTATTCCAGCACTTCGTAGGCGGGAAGGGTGAGGAACTCCTCGCACTCCGAGGAGAGGCTCATGTCGGCGAAGATGCGGATCGCCTCGGCGAACCGGCCACTTTGGTAGGCGGCGCCTAGCGTCGCCTTCAGGCCCGCCATCTCCTCGTCGAGCAGGGTCTTGAACAGCGCCGGCGTCACCACGCGGCCGTCGGCGAGCTTGGCGGCCTGGTTCACCCACTGCCAGATCTGGGTGCGGCAGATCTCGGCGGTCGCGGCGTCTTCCATCAGGTTGTAGAGCGGCACCGCGCCG
>DATNIH010000059.1:0-5115 GCA_035604515.1 Caulobacteraceae bacterium
GTCGGCGATCGCCGGGCCAGCCTTCACCGGCGGCCCGTCGGCGAAGCCGGTGACGCTGATCGCGCCGGACGCGGCCTGAATGGTGATGTCCATGGCCAGGTTGTCTCGCTCCGGCCCGGATAGGCCGTAGCCGGTGGCCGAGGCGTAGATCAGCCGCGGATTGGCGGCCATCAGCACCTCGGCGCCGACGCCGAGCTTGTCCATCACGCCGGGCGCGAAGTTCTCCAGCAGCACGTCGGCCTTGCTGGCGAGGGCTTTGAGCAACTCCACCCCGCGAGGCGTCTTCAGATTGAGCGTGATCGCGCGCTTGTTGGAATTGAGCATCGCCAGCGGCAGCGACGCGCCGCCGCCCACCGCCTCGCGGGCCCGCAGCGGCTCGCCGTGCCGCGGCTCGACCTTGATCACCCGCGCGCCGGCCTTGGCCATCAGGAAGGCGGCGTAGGGGCCCTGATAGACCTGACCCAGGTCGATCACGGTGACTCCTGCGAGCGGCGGCGGACGCGTTGCCATGGCTAGTAGAGCGCCTGGTTGAACAGATCGCGCGCCATGACGATCCGCTGCACCTCGCTCGGTCCCTCGCCGATGCGGCGGATGCGCATCTCGCGGTACCAGCGCTCCAGCGGCAGGTCCTTGGTCACGCCGTAGCCGCCGTGGATCTGGATCGCGCGGTCGACCACGCGGCTGGCGCCCTCGCTGGCCAGCAGTTTGGCCATCGCCGCCTCGGTGCGGAACGGCTCGCCGCGCGCCGCCTTGCACGCCGCCGCGAGGATCGCCCAGCGCGCGGTGCGGATGTCGATCTCGTTGTCGACCACCATCCACTGGATCGCCTGGCGCGTGGACAGCGCCGCGCCGAAGGTCTCGCGCTGCTTGGCGTAGTCGATCGACATCTCCTGGGCCCGGATCGCGACGCCCAGGCAGCCGGCGGCGTAGGGGATGCGCTGGCGGGTGAGCCGGTCGTTGGCGATGGCGAAGCCGCGGTTCACCTCGCCCAGCACATTGGCGTGCGGCACCCGCGCGTCCTCGAACTGCAGCTCGGTGCCATAGTGGCCGGACCGCAGCGTATGCACCACCCGGCGCACGTAGAAGCCGGGCGTGTCGGCGTCGACGATGAAACAGGTGATGCCGCCGCGCCCCTGCGAGGCGTCGGTTCGGGCGAAGACGATGCCGAAGTCGGCGCCGTCCGCGCCGGAGATGAAGATCTTCGAGCCGTTGATCAGCCAGTCGTCGCCGTCGCGGACCGCCTTGGTGCGGATCGCCCGCGCCGGATCGGAGCCGCCTGACGGCTCGGTGAGGCCGAAGAACCCACGCTTCTCACCGCGCAGCATCGGGAACAGGTAGCGCTGCTTCTGGTCCTCGTTGGCTTCGTAAAGCTGCGCCAGTCCCGCGCCGCCGAATGCGCCGAAGCAGGGCGAATAGAGCCCGGCGCGATGCTGCGCGGTTTCGACCGAGATCAGGGTCTGGGTGACGATGTCGATCTCGGGACCGCCGAACTCCGGCGGGATGCCGAGGCCGTAAAGGCCCATGGCGCGGGTGATGGCGGTGAGCCGGGCGTGATCCTCCGGCTCGACCCGGGAGGCGTCGGGATCGAGCTTGGCCTCCAGCGGCCAGATCTCCTCGCGCACGAACCGGCGGACCTGCCCGACGATCAGCGCCTGTTCCTCGCTCGGTTCGAAGTCCATCGCCGCCTCCTATCCTGGGCTCAGCCGGCCCAGCCGGCGGCGCGCATCAGCGCCGTTGCCGGCTGGAAGCTCGCCGAAGTCGGCCTTGTGGACCATCAGCAGTTCCTCGTAGCGGCTGAGGTACTGGGCGTTGACCTCGGTGCGGAATTTCACGGCCCCGCCCGCGGCCAGGGCCGCCTCCAACTCGCTGCGCAGGCCGAACAGAGTCCGTCCGCCGGCATAGCCGATGCGCAGGACGCGCCCCTGCGCATCGCCAAGCTGATAGACCCCGAGCTCGCCCGCCAGGCCGGCGACGTTGGCCGCGGTCAGGTCGCGCCAGGGCTTGTCGAGCCGAACACCCATCAGCGGCCCTCGAACCGGGGCGCCCGACGCTCGAGCATGGCGGCGATGCCTTCGCGCGCGTCGGCGCTGCGCCCGGCTTCGCCCACCAGAGCGTCCACGTCGGCGTGGGCGATCCCATCGCGGAAGCTCATGGCCCGGACCAGCAGCGCCTTCATCGCCTTCAGCGACAGCGGCGCATTGGCGGCCAGACGAGAAATCACCGCACCGGCCGCTGCGACGAGGGACTCGGCGGGAACCGCCTTGTAGATGAGGCCCAGCTCAGCCATCCGGCCCGCGGGCAGGAGCTCACCGAGCAGCAGCATCTCGCGCGCGCCGACCGGCCCGGCCACCTCGAGCAGCTTCTTGGCCAGGAACCAGCTTGGCGCGAGGCCGATCCGCGCCAGAGACATGCCAAACCGCGCCGTCTCGGCCGCCACCACGAAGTCGCAGTGCAACGCCAGCTCATTGCCGCCGGCGATCGCATCGCCCTGGACCACCGCCACGACCGGCAGCGGGTAGAGCTCGATGGCGTGCAGCATCGTCTCGATCGCCCCGGATCCGACCCGCTCGCCGCTGCGTTCGCGCAGGTCCAGCCCCGCGCAGAACACCGGCCCCTCGGCCCGGATCACCGTGACGCGTTCGCTTGCGCTCGGCGGCGCGGCGAAGGCCTGCCTGAGCTGGTCCAGCATCTCGGCATCGAGCGCATTGCGCTTTTCGCTGCGCGCTAGGGTGACGAAACGGACGGCGCCGTCACTCGAGACCTTGATCTTTTCCATCGATCTTTCCGTCAGCCGAGCCGACTCCGGGTCGATCGCCGCCCGGAGGTCGCGCTCACATCGGCGATTAGGGCCTGCAAACTGGCGGGCTGACAAGCAAGCAGCCGTTCCGCCGCGACTTCCCCCTCGGCGCGCCGGAGGACGGCTGAGGCCGTCAGACCGGGCGCTGGGCGGGCCGCGTGAGCATTGGGCACGCCTTGATTGCGGTTTTCAGGTCCGGCCGGTTGCCGAACGGGTAGCCCAGGTCGGTGAAGGCGGCGTAGCCGTAGCTGTAGCGGGCGAACGACGGTTCGCGCTGGTCGAGGTGGCCGAGCAGCTCGTAGATCAGGTCTTCCTTCAGGTAGTAGCTGCGCTGGCCGACCATGCCGCTGAGGATGCCGTCGAAGTAGGCGGCCGACCTCGGCTCCAGCGCCATCGACCAGTCGGTGCGGTCGGCCCCGGCCCGTGCGGCGACGTCGTCGATCTCCGCCAGGGCATGGACGAACTTCAGCTCTTCCATGCCGAAGATCTGGATCGCCGGGTCGTTCGGCTGGCCGCCGAGCCGCTTCAGCCGGGCGGCATTCTCGGCCTCCAGCGCAGCGCTCACCGCCTGAACGGTCTCGCGGCTCGGCCGGCGCGCGCCGGGGCATTCGAGCAGCTCGGCCAGGATGTCCTTCTCGTGCGCCGCAAAGCCCGGCGCGGCGGCCAGCTTGCGGTAGATGCGCTCGCGGTTGAGCTCGGTCAGGGCCATGCCGAGGCGGGTGTTGGGCAGGAAGGGGAACGCCTTGGGATCGACCTCGACCGAGTGATGGCGCACGAGCTTGGGGTTGAGGTAGGGCGTGGTCGGGCTGCCGGGGCGGAACACCAGCGCACTGTAGACGCCGCTCTTGGCCGGGCCGGCCATGAACGCGCGGTACTTCTTCAGCTCGGCGCGGCCGATGCGGTCGCGGAAGAAGGTGTCGAGCACCGAGCCGTAGAAGCCGGGCCACAGCGGGTAGGAGTCGTAGATCGGCCGCGCGTCGGCGCCGTGGCAGCCGGCGCAGTTCGCCGCCGCCGCCGAGGGCGCCCAGCCGACGCGCTGGGCGGCCGGCAGCACATAGGCGTGCAGGTTGAACTGAGCGGTGTCGTCGTCGAAGCTCATGGTCTCGACCAGGTCATGGCCGGGCGCGGTGGGATCGCCGATGAAGGTGATGATGAAGCGCGCGTCGTCGGTGAACAGGATCACCCGAGGGGTCGCCGGCGTGATCTGGTCCTTGAACGGGCTGCGACTGTCGTAGACCAGGGTGAAGTTGGCCCGCAGGGCGCGCGGCAGCAGCGGCAGCAGCGCCTGTACGGTATCGACCGGACGGCCGGTGGTCGGGTCGTTCTTCAGCAGGGCCTGGAAGCTGGCGTCGGTGAGGGGCGCCGGCGCCGGCGGCTGCGGGGGCGCGGCGCGGGCGGGCCAGAGCACGACAAGCGCGGCCAGCTGCAACGCCAGCAGGGCCGCGACCCACGCGCCGCCCCGCGGTCCCGCCTTCCACCGCAGCGTTCGCTCGAAGACGCCCATCGCCCCGCTCCAGTTGCGTCAGCGCGAGTCTAGACGATGTTCGCGTTGTGATCGAAGCTTAAGTGGCGCATATTTCGCGAGCGTCGCGTGCGTTCCCGCAAGACGCACCACCCGAACGGGGGAGGAACCCATGAGAAACCTTTGGCTTGTGGCCGCCATGGCCATCGGCGTCACGACAATGACACTTCCGGCTTCCGCGCGCCCGGTCGTCAACGGCATTCCGCCGGTGGGCGTGCACGGCATCATCATTCATCGCTGCCACCCCTGGGATCGTCGGTGCTGCCTCAGGTGGCATCGCCACTGCGGACCCCTCGGCATCGTCGGCCGTCCGATTGGCCGCCATCCGATCGGCATCATCGGCACGCGCCCGATTGGCGTGCGTCCGATTGGCGTGCAGACCCACGGCATTGGCCCAGTCGGTCCTGCGCACGGCGGCTTCGTGAACGGCATCCCGGTGCAGCAGCAAGTACAACACTAGGTCAGCTTGATCTTCGAGCGCGCTGCGCGCTCGCAAGAAGACTAAGGACGCGGAGAGCCGCGGAGTTCGCAGAGGATTTGCTCTGCCTGCTCCGCGGCGCTCCGCGTCTCTTGCGTTCTGACCTGAGCACACGGGGCGGCGCGACGCTTTGCGAAGGGTCAAGCCGCGAGCAAGGGCCCGCGAGCGCCGCCCACGGCGCGGTCGCCGGCTTGCTGAAACGACAAGGGCCGCCCTGAGGCGGCCCTAAATCGATACCGATCGGGTCGTCCCTCAGCCGGTCGTGAGCGCCGTCACGTCGCGACGGCGGGCGATGCGCAGTCCTGCGCCGACCAGGCC
>DATNIH010000060.1:0-7515 GCA_035604515.1 Caulobacteraceae bacterium
CATGGTTTCCACCAGCCGACGCGCGATCTCCCCGGACGCACGCAGATTCTTCGCCGCCGTGGAGGCCAGCGCGAACCGCTTTGGCGTCCGCCGCCGTGCGCGCTCATCGTCGGAGATCACCTCGACGCGCACCTCGCGGAACCCGAGGCCGTTGAAGCCGGCGCCGGTCTTCGCCACCGCGTCGGGCGCCTCGCCCACTGCGTCCAGCAGGCCCTTCGTGGCTTCGGCGTCGGTGAGGAACCAGGTCGGATTCGGTCGGCCGGAAAAGATGTCAACTTCTATGCGCAGCATGCCCCATCCTCCTGCGACAGCCCGGTCAGCGACGCGCCAAGCGCGCGGCGTGCGCCCCCGCGCCGGACTCGCTGTTGGTCAAAAATGCCGGATGGCGGCGCAAACAGGCCCACCCCGCCACCGAAGCGGACGCTCTACCTAAACGTCAGTCTTTCGCTTTCACACGTGACCACAATCGCCGCGCCCTGTCCAGCAATCCGCCTTCGCCGACGCTGTCGTGCGATCGCGACGGTTCTTCCTCGCAAACGCGGGAACGCGCGCGGCCGCCTTGGCGTGCCCGGTGCGGATCACTTTCGCCGGTTTCGCGCGTCGACTATGAGGAAGACGGCGGGGGAGACTGAAACGGTGGCGCTCGACACAGCGACGGCGGACCCCAGCGCGCCAGAACGCCCGCGCCGGCCCTGGCGGCTGCTGAGCCTCGGCGTGCTGCTCATCGCCATCGGATCGATCGTCGCGTCCCTGGTTCAGACGGCCGGCGGGACCCGCGTCAGCGACGTTCGGTTCGTGGCCGCCGACGGCGCGGTGATGAGCGGACTGCTCTACGTCCCACCCAACGCCACCGCCAAGACGCCAGCGCCCGGAATCCTCGCCGTGCACGGCTACATCAACACCCGCGAGACCCAGGACGCCTTCGCCATCGAGTTCGCGCGACGCGGCTACGTGGTGCTGGCCCTCGACCAGCGCGGCCACGGCTACAGCGGCGGCGCGGCGACCAGCAAGGGTTTCGGCGGCCCCGACGGCCTGCGCTATCTGCGCTCGCTCGCGTTCGTGGACCCGAACCAGATCGGTCTGGAAGGCCACAGCATGGGCGGCTGGACCGTGCTCGCCGCCGCCGCCGATCAGCCCGCCGGCTATCAGGCGATGGTGCTGGAGGGCTCGTCGACGGGCAAGCCGTTCGCCGCGGAGGGCACGCCGGCCTGGCCGCGCAATCTGGCGGTGGTCGAGAGCCAGCTCGACGAGTTCTCGCCGCTGATGTGGGGCGTCGCCAGGGCGCGCGATGTGGGCTCGAGCCCCAAGCTGGAAACGCTGTTCGGGGTCACGGCGCCGGTGACGACGGACAAGATCTACGGCGATGCGGCCGCAGGGACCGCGCGCGTGCTCTACGCCCCCTTCGCCACTCATCCTGGCGACCACATCTCGCCCGAGGCGGTGGGCTACGCCCTCGACTGGTTCGCCCACACCCTGAAGGGCGGGACGCCGCGCCCGGCCGGCGACCAGGTCTGGTTCGGCAAGGAACTCGGCACGCTGGCGGCGCTGGTCGGGTTCTTCGCGCTGCTGCTTGGGGTGTTCGAACTGCTGCTGGGGCTGCCAGCCTTTGCCGGTCTGACCGCGACCCCGCAGCCGCTGCGCGACCGGCGCGGCTGGCGCTGGTGGGCGGTGTTCCTGCTGACCGGCTTCGTTCCGGCGCTGACCTATTTCGCCATCCCGCTCGGCGCGCCCCTGTTCGCCCCATCGGCGCTGTTTCCACAGGCGATCACCAACTCGCTGATGATCTGGGCGATCGTCAACACGCTGCTGGCCCTGGCCATCGGCTGGCTGCTCGATGGGCCGAAGCCCCCGTTCGACCGCCGCTGGGCCGCATCGATTGGCATCGCGGTGGTGACCGTCGCCGCCGGCTACCTGGCCCTGGCCATCGTCGACTTCCTGTTCAAGGTCGACTTCCGCTTCTGGGTGGTGGCGCTGCGCCCCCTCACCCGCACACAGTTCTTCGCCGCCCTCGCCTACCTGATCCCGTTCACCCTCTTCGTGATGGGAGCGTTCCGCGGCCTCGAGCGACTGATGCTGCGCGGCGAGGGCGCGGCGGCGCAGTACCTGACCGCGATGGTCGCGCTGCCGCTCGGCTTCCTGGTGCTGACCGGCGCGCAATACGCCTGGCTGTTCGCCACCGGCGCGCTGCCGCTCAGCTTCGAGGCGCTGAACACGATCGTCGCGATCCAGTTCGTCCCGCTGCTGGCGGTGCTGGGGCTGATCAGCACGTTCACCTGGCGCCGCACCGGCAGTTACCTGCCCGGCGCCCTGGTCGCGGCCCTGTTCGTCACCTGGTACATGGTCGCGGGAACGGCGACCCACTTCGCGGCATAGATACCTTGCGGCGCGTCACACCTCGCCAGCCGAGCGACCTAGGCCGCGACCAGCTCGCGCAGCAAGGTGACGACCTTCCGGTTGTCATAGGGCTTGGATACGAAACGGCCGCCTTCCGGCAGCACTTCGGGGACCCCGTGTCCGGACGTCACGACGATGGGCATGCCCGGGTGTTGCTCGCGGACCCGCTCGGCGACGCCGACGCCATCGATGGGACCGGGCATCTGAACGTCGGTAAACAGAATGTTGAAGTCTGCGCCGGAGGCCAACACAACGAGGGCCGCGGCCCCGTCTGCAGCTTGGATAACCATGAAGCCGGCGCTTTCGAGAAAATTGGCGATGACGATGCGCACCAGCGAATTGTCCTCGACCACAAGCACGATCGGCCGACGGTTCGCGACAACGTCCATTGGTCCAAGCCCTACATTGCCGCGCGAGGAGGGTGCGCCGTCGAAGAGTGATCTGCAAGCTGCGCAGTATCGAAATACTGAGTCATCCCGAAAATCGCCCACCCTCCAACGGTTCAGTCGCGATAAAGCGCACGAGGAGAAAGTCATCGTAAGCGCTACAGATTAAGTTTTGCGTCGATTCACTTAGCGACTTTCTTCGCGACACCGCGCATAATCACCCGCATGATGAGCGGCGAGGAGTGCCGAGCGAAGGCCCGCCAGTCGCTCGAACTCGCGAAGCAGATGCCTAGCGCCCAGCTGCAAGCCGAATGGCGGACCATGGCCCGAGATTGGCTTCGGCTAGGCCTCATGGCCGACAATCAGGATCGGATACGGTGCGATTGACTCAGACCAAACGGCGGCGGGCTGGCGTAACGGCGCAAGGCTCATCGGCGGCGTTCAATCGCGGCCCAGGGGAGCGTGAGCGCGTAAACTTGGATTCCAGCCTATGATCAACCACCTCCAGGGGATTGCAGACGCCCAGACGCTGGCCGAGGCGATCGTCGACACCATCCATGAGCCCTTCATCGTCCTCGACGCCCAGTTTCGGGTGCTGGCGGCCAGCCGCTCGTTCTACGAGACCTTCGAGGTCGATCCTGAGCACACCATCGGCAGTCTCCTCTACAGCCTGGGCGACGGACAGTGGGACATTCCGGCGCTGCGCGTGCTCATGGAAACCATCATCCCTGAGAAGGCCGCGATGGACGGCTTCGAGGTCGACCATGATTTCCCGGGGCTCGGCCGCAGGATCATGCTGCTGAACGCCCGCAAGGTGCTCTACGAGACCAGCGCCGAGACCACCATTCTGCTCGCCTTCACCGACATCACCGCCCGCCGCGCGATCGAGCTGGAAAAGGAAGAGCTTCTCCAGAAGACCGAAGAGCTATTGCGCCAGAAGCAGGTCCTGTTTCAGGAGATGCAGCACCGCGTCGCCAACAGCCTTCAGATCATCGCCAGCATCCTGATGCTGAAGGCCAAGGTCGTGACCTCGGAGGAATCGCGTCACCACCTGGAGGACGCCCACCAGCGGGTCATGTCGGTCGCGGCGGTTCAGTCCCATCTGCATGCGCTGGGCGGCGTCGATCAGGTCGAGGTGGGGCCGTATCTGACGACGCTCTGCGCCAGTCTGGCGGCTTCGATGATCGGCGACGATCAGCCCATCGTGCTCAAGGTGGTCGCGGACGAGGGCAGGGTCGGATCCGACAAGGCGGTGAGCATCGGCCTCATCGTCACTGAACTGGTGATCAACGCGGTGAAATACGCGTTTCCGACCAGCAAGGCTGGCGCCCTGGTGCGCGTGACCTACGAGAGTCAGGGGCCGGACTGGAAGCTGCTCGTCGCCGACAATGGCGTCGGCAAGCACGCCGTCGCCGAGGCGCCCGGCGGACTCGGGACGATCATCGTCAAGGCCCTGGTGCAGCAGCTCGATGCGCAGATGGAGGTTGTGAGCAGCGACGCTGGCGTGAGCGTGTCGATTACACGGGCTAGCTCTGCGTCAAGCCTGTCACAGGCCGCCTAACCCCGCACCGCTTTGCCCGACCTCAGTCGATCCCCGGCACCGGGTAGCTGCGGCAGAGTTCCTCGCTCTCGGCCTTCATCGTCGCCAGCCCCGCCGCGTCGTCGGGCTTCCGCAGCGCGCCGACGATCCAGCCCGCGATCCGCTTCATGTCGGCCTCGCCCATGCCGCGGGTGGTGCAGGCCGGGGTGCCGAGGCGCACGCCCGAGGGGCGCACCGGCGGCAGCGGATCGTCCGGGATCACCTGCTTGTTGGCGGTGATGCCGATCGCATCGAGCGTCTCCTGGGCGACGCGGCCGTCGATGGCGAAGCTCTTCACCACGTCCATCACCATCAGGTGGTTGTCGGTGCCGCCGGTGATCAGGGCTACGCCCTGGTCCATCAGCGCCTGCGCCAGCACCTTGGCGTTCTTCATGGTCTGCTCGGCGTAGGTCTTGAACTCCGGCTCGGCGGCCTTCTTGAACGTAACCGCCGCGCCGGCGACGTTGTTCATGTGCGGCCCGCCCTGCAGCCCCGGGAACACCGCTGGGTCGATCAGCGCCGCGTGTTCCTTCTTGGAGAGGATCAGGCCGCCGCGCGGACCGCGCAGGGTCTTGTGGGTGGTGGTGGTGACCACATCGAACCCGGCGTCGAACGGGTTGCGCATGGCGCCGGCCGCGACCAGCCCGCCGATGTGGGAGATGTCGGCCATGGTCAGCGCCCCGACCTCGTCGGCTACCGCCTTGAACGCCGCGTAGTCGTAGTCGCGCGGATAGGACGAGTAGCCGCAGAGCACCATCTTCGGCCGCGTCTCCTTGGCCGTCTGCATCAGCGCGTCGAAGTCGATCGCCCCGCCCTGATCGGGGAAGGTCTTGTAGCGGACGAAGTTGAACACCTTGCCCATGTGCGAGACCGGCGCGCCGTGGGTGAGGTGGCCGCCGTGGCTGAGGTCCATCGCCAGCACGGTGTCGCCGGGCTTGAGGAAGGCGAAATAGACCGCCTGGTTCATCGGCGAGCCCGACAGCGGCTGCACGTTGGCGTGCTCGCAGCGGAACAGCTTGGTCGCCCGCTGCCGCGCGGTGCGCTCGATCTCGTCGGTGTATTCCTGGCCACCGTAGTAGCGCCGGCCGGGGTAGCCTTCGGCGTACTTGTTGGTCAGCACCGAGCCCAGGCAGGCCAGCACCTCGGGGTAGGTGTAGTTCTCCGAGGGGATCATCTCGACGCCGTCGACCTGGCGGCGCTCCTCGCCGGCGATGGCGTGCTCGATCTTGGGATCGTAGGCCGCGAGGGCCTTGCGGTGGGAATCCATGGGCGCTCCTGCTCGAAGGATTGACCGGATCCCTTGCGGAGCCCCGGCGCCCAGGCGAACGGCGTCTTAGCCCCGCGCTCCCTGATGGTTCAAATCCATCCAAGCTCGCCAGTCACGCCGGGCCGGGCCGAGATATCAGGGCGTAGAAGGACGGGCAAGGCGCTGCGCGCCTCTCCTGTGCTTGATCTGGGGATGAAATAGCCGCGTTCAAGAATGGCGAAGCCTGGACGTTTCGGCGATGGTCCGCGCCCCTTTTTCGGAGGCCAGCATGACCCTGCCGGCGTTCAGGAGTGACGAGAGCCGGGCGCGGTTCATGGCCGCCTACGATGCGGCGCTGGCCGACTGGCCGGTTCCGTTCGAGGAAATCGATGTGCCGACCCGCCTGGGCCCGACCCACGTCGTCGCCAGCGGCCCGCCGGACGCGCCGCCGCTGCTGCTGCTGCCCAGCTTCGCCGGAACCGCTGCCGTGTGGCGGCTGAACGCGGAGGGGCTGAGCCGGCATTTCCGCATCTACGCTGTCGATGTGATCGGCCAGCCGGGCAAGAGTCTGGCGAACCGGCCGATCCGGAACCGGCGCGCCTACGCGCGCTGGCTGATCGATGTGCTCGACGGCCTCGGCGTCCAACGTACGTCGATCGTCGGCTGCTCGTTCGGCGGCTTCCTGGCGGTAAACCAGGCCCTCAGCACCCCGGACCGCGTCGAGCGGGTGGTGTTGATCAGCCCGGCGGGGACGTTCGCCTCGCAATACTGGAAGCTGATCTACGCCATGCGCATCCGCGCCCCGATCCTCCGGCTGATGCGCCGCCTGACGGGCCGCAAACGCGCGCCCAGCCTCGCCGACCTCGGCCCGCGCCGCCTGCCGCGCGATGCGAAATGGGCCGCCCTGATCGGGGTGACCATGGCCGAACGCGCCAAGGTCAGCGTCACCAACGCCGCGGTGTTCAGCGCCGCGCAGCTGCGCGCGTTCCGCGCGCCGACGCTGCTGCTGATCGGCGACAAGGAGACGCTCTACGAGCCCTACGCGATGCTGAAGCTGGCGCAGGCGCGGATGCCGGGGCTCGAGGGCGCTATCGTGCCAGACGCCGACCACATCGCCGCCATGGCCCAGCCGGACGACGTCAACGCACGGATCGTCCGCTTTCTGCGAGGAACGGCCGCCCAAGCTTCCTGATCAAAGGCGTGCGTGGCAGGTTGCCGCCATGAAGCAGCCCCCTCGCCTCGCGGGACGCGCGGTGTTCGCGCTCAGCGCAGCCCTGATCGCCGCACCGGCGGCCGCGGCGGCCCCTGCGCCGGTCACACCGGCTTCCGTGCTCGCGGCCGCGCCGGACGCCGACTGGACGGCGATCGATCCGCACGACCTGATGGTGATCGACCTCGCCGGCGGGGGGCGGGTGGTGATCCTGCTGGCGGACGCCTTCGCGCCAGCCCACGTCGGCAACATCCGCAAGCTGGCGGCTGCGCACTGGTACGACGGCCTGGCGATCGAGCGGGTGCAGGATAACTACGTGGTCCAGTGGGGCGATCCGGACGGCAGGAAGCCGCTGCCGGCCGGCATCGTCACGCCGGCGCCGGCCGAGTACGACCGCCCCGCCGCCGGCCTGACTTTCCCGCTGCTGCCCTATCCGGATCCCTACGCCAAGGCGGTCGGCGTCAGCGGCGGCTTTCCAGTCGGCGAAGACGAGGCCAAGGCCTGGCTCACCCACTGTTACGGCATGGTCGGGGTCGGCCGCGACTACACTCCCGACACCGGAACCGGCGCCGAGCTCTATGCGGTGATCGGCACGCCGCCGCGCGCGCTCGACCGCAACATCGCCGTGGTCGGCCGGGTGCTGGTCGGCATGGACCTCCTGGCGGCCCTGCCCCGCGGCACGGCCGACCTCGGTTTCTAC
>DATNIH010000061.1:0-5125 GCA_035604515.1 Caulobacteraceae bacterium
TCCCGGACCTCGTGGAGCAGAACTGACGCGGCCTACTCCGCCGATGTGCGCGCGACCTCCCGGGCGGCGCGCGCCTTGTCCCGCATGATCGAGCGGGGCGCGCGTCCGGAGGCGTAGAGTTTGCGCAGCTCGGTGTCGATCAAGGCGTGCTGGCGGCTCGCCGGCCAGTCGTCGGCGTCGAACAGCACCTGCACCGCCATGCCGATCAGCAACGTGAGCAGCCGGCGCGCTTCCCCGGCTAGGTCTAGGTCGGCCAGCAGGTCACCCCGCTCCGTCAGATTCGTCATGACCCGGACGATATTGGCGCGGGTGCGCAGGATGCAGTTGCGCTGCACCTCGGCAATCTCGGGATCGGCCACCGCCCTGGCCCAGAAGGCCAGCCAAATCTTCCACTCGATCAGCCGTTCCGCGTTCAGTGGCATGAGTTCGGCTAGATAGGCTTTCAGGTCGCCATCTGCCTGCGCCAGCGCCACCTCGCACCGCTCCGTGCCGCGCTCGATGCTCGAACGGTAGGTCAGGAACAGCAACTCGCGCTTGTTGTGGAAGTAGTGCGAGACAATCGCCGTGCTGCAATCGGCCGCCTCCGCGACGTCGCGAAACGTTACCGCCTCCAGTCCCGCTTCGGCGATCAGCCGCGACGCAACCGTCACAACCTGGCGACGCCGCGCCTCATGGTCGACAAAAACTGGCATTGACACCCTTATAAAACACTTGTCATATCACAACTGCCATATGATGATCATCATAACAAATTATGGGAAGGAACGATCGATGGCAGAACGACCCCTCGCCCCTCCATGGCGCGAAATCCGCGCGTGAGCAAGTAGCTGTGCTAGGCGACTGAAGTCTCTCGTCAGCCCAGCCAGTAATTCGGCAATCCCCTACCGCTCCTCAGCACTCTGGGGCGCTCACTGGACTGCGCGTCACCGCAGCTCAGACCGGTTTAGATTTGGCAGGATCCATGCAAGCTGTCGAAAACATCGTGACGTCTCAGGACCACCTGCCCCTGTCGGCGTCGACGCGCGACTTGCTGGCGCGCGGCAGCTTTGGCCATTTCATCGAAGGCGAAGCCGTTCCGTCCGAGTCCGGCCAAACATTCCCGGTCTTTGATCCGGCTACGGGACAAGTCTTTGCCCACTGCGCAGCGGGAAGTCGGGCGGACGTCGATCTGGCGGTGCGCGCCGCGCGAAGGGCCTTCGACGACGGCCGCTGGCGCAATCTCGATCCGCAGGAAAAGGAGCGCCGCCTGCACCGACTCGGCCAGCTGGTGGCGGATAACCGCGACCTGCTGATGGATCTGGACGTCCTCGATGGGGGGCTGATCCGCGCTTACTCGAGCTTCATCGTCGAGTTTGGCTTGAACGCGATCGCCTACTTCGCCGGATGGCCCACGAAGCTGCATGGCCTGACCCCCGCCTGCCCGCCCGACGTGGTGGTGCAGGAGCTGCGCGAACCCATCGGCGTCTGCGGCGTGATCACGCCCTGGAACGGTCCTTCGGCGGCGCCTGCGGCGATCGTGGCGGCGCTGGCCTGCGGCAACAGCGTGGTGCTGAAGCCGGCCGAGCAGACTCCGCTCGCCGCCCTCGTGGTCGCCAAGCTGTGCATCGACGCCGGCATTCCGGCGGGCGTGGTCAATGTGATCCAGGGCGTCGGCGAAGTGGTCGGCGCCGCGTTGGTCGAACATCCGCTGGTCGATGCTATCAGCTTCACCGGGTCCGGAGAGACGGGGCGCAGGATTCAGGCGGCAGCCGCGCCGACGCTGAAGCGGCTGAGCATGGAGCTCGGCGGCAAGAGCCCGCACATTGTCTTCGACGACGCCGACCTCGACGCCGCGGCCACGGCGGTCACTGGCGCAGTCTGGGGCCATTCCGGCCAGGTCTGCACCGCCGGCACGCGCGTGCTGATCCAGCGCGGCATCCACGACGAACTGGTCAGCGAGATCGTGACCCGCTCGCGCGACATCAGGCTCGGCTCGGGCTTCGCCGCGGACAGCCAGATGGGGCCGCTGATCTCGGCCGAGCAGCTGGCGCGCGTCAGCCGCTATGTCGGGCTCGGCCGGGCGGAAGGCGCGAGCATAGCGCTCGGCGGCGAGCGTCTGGCGCGCGACGGCTACTTTCACCAGCCCACCATCTTCACCGGCGTCGACAACCGCATGGTCATCGCCCGCGAGGAGATCTTCGGGCCGGTGATGGCGGTGATCCCGTTCGACACCGAGGAGGAGGCGCTCGCGATCGCCAACGACACCGACTACGGCCTGTCGGCCGGGGTGTGGACGCGCGACCTTTCGCGCGGACACCGGCTGGCGCAGGCGATCCGCGCCGGCACGGTCTGGGTGAACACCTATCAGCGGGTGCACCCGTCCGTGCCCTACGGCGGGGTCAAACAGTCGGGTTTCGGCCGCAACCTCGGCCAAGCCTGCCTCGAACATCTCACCCAGACCAAGTCGGTCTGGCTCAAGATCAGGTGAGCGCCATGCCGTCACTCGAAGACACTGTCCGTGAACTGAAGGATCGTGTCGACATCCTTCAGACGATGTACGCCTACTGTCGGCACGCGGACAACCTCGACGGCGACGCGATGGCGGACCTGTTCGTCGAGGACTGCGTCTCGAACTTCTTCGCTGGCCGACCGGAGAACGACCTGCGCGGCAGCGGCGCGCTGCGGACGTTCCTGCGCGGCGCGCTGGCGGTGACAGTAAGTGGCAGCCACCACATCGCCAACGCCGAGCTGATCTTCGAGACGCCCGACCGCGTCACCATGCATTGCTACATGTACTCGTGGCAGCGGTTCCAGGGCTTTCCGGGCACGGCCGACTGCCACCGCTGGGGCCGCTACGAGAACCAGTTCGCGCGCATGCCGGACGGCTGGCGGCTGTCGCGGCTGCGGCTGATGTCGGCCGGCGAATACGGTGGCGCGCGGATCGGCGAACAGCTCGGCCGGCCTTTCCCGCCGACGTTCGACTAGGCGCCGGCCGACGCCCGCGCCGCCAAACCAATAAGTCTCAAAATGGGGGAAACCACGGTCATGAACCAATCATCCGGCCCAGCGCCGCAGGTCGAAAGCCGCCTTCGCCAACGGCGGTTCGCCGCCCTGCTGCTCGGCTCCGCAGCGGCGATGGGCTTCGCTGCCGCCGACCCTGTCTCGACCGCCCGCGCGGCGACCGTCGATGCGACCGCGGACACCGCCCCGCAGCCGACGGGGCTGCAGGAAGTGATCGTCACGGCGCGGCGCAAGGAAGAGAACATCCAGAACGTGCCGGTCGTCGAGACCGCGATCCCGGCGGCGCAACTGCACAACTACGCGCTCGACTCCGTCGAGAAGATCTCGGCCACCGTGCCCGAGCTGAAGGTGGTCCGCGGCAACAGCGGCAGCGGCGCGGACATCAGCCTTCGCGGCGTCGGCACCAGCTTCACCAGCATCGGCCTCGAGCAGTCCGTCGCGGTGGACGTCGACGGCGTCTATTACGGCCAGGGCCGGATCATCAACGAGGCCCTGTTCGACATGAAGCAGGTGGAGATCCTGAAGGGTCCGCAGGCGCTGTTCTTCGGCAAGAACGCCACCGCCGGCGTTATCGCCTTCACCACCGCCGATCCGACGCCGCAGTGGGAGGGCATGGCGCGCGCCAGCTACGAGTTCACCGCCCAGGAGCCGACCCTCGAGGGCTATGTGTCCGGCCCGATCACCGATCGCCTCAGCATCCGCTTCGCGCTGCAGTACGAGGACATGCTGGGCGGTTACGTGCGCAACCTCGCCCCGGCCACCACCTACACCACCCTCGACGTGTCCAACGGCTTCGCGGCCACCGTGCACAATGTGCCGGCGCCGATCCGGGATGCGCCGCAGGAGAGGGACCTCGTCGGCCGCTTCACCGCCAAGTACAAGATCACCGACGACCTCACCGACACCCTGAAGGCGACGTTCGACCGCTACAATGTGGTCGATGCGACCTGGAACTCGATCACCTTCTTCTGCCCGACCGGGTTTCGCCAGACCGACCCCAGCGAGACGTGCGGCAAGAACTGGGACGTCTACCAGAACCCGTTGCCGCCCGAGATCGCCGCCACCAACCCGATCACGGCGCGGCACAACGGGCAGCTCTACCAGGACTACTATTCCGAAGCCGTCTCGGATGACCTGAAGTACGAGGGGCAGAAACTGAGCCTCGACTGGCTCACGGGGTACCACCACTTCGTCAACTACTTCGAGGGCGACTACGACCTGACCGGCGCGGTCAATTCTCCGGCCGGCACCTGGGGCATCGAAAAGTCACAGTATCAGGCGGTCTCCACCGAGCTGCGCGGCCAAAGCAAGTTCAGCGGCCCGGTCAACTTCATGGCCGGGTTCCTCTATCAATCGACCTTGCTGAACTTCAATCAGTTCGTGATTTTCCCAGGCGGTTTGTCGAATCTTTCACTAAACAACGAGAACGATTACATCACGGTTGAGAAGCTCTCGCAGACCAACGGTCAGACCTACTCGGGATTCGGCCAGGTGATCTGGGACATCACCCCGACCATCAACGTCACGGGCGGCGTCCGCTACACCCACGAGACCAAGAACTCGTTCTTCATTCAGCCCTATGTGGTCGCGCCGTACCAGGGCGTGTTCCGCCAGTACAATCCGGCTCTCGGGATGGTGAGCAGCAACAACACCTTCATCGGCGCCAACCAGGTGTTCAACAACGCCTCGCCCGAGGCGACGCTGTCGTGGAAGCCGCAGTCCAACCTCACGCTCTACGTCGCCTACAAGACCGGCTACAAGTCGGGCGGCTTCTCCGGCAGCGCGCTCAACAGCGCCATCGCCAACACCACCGCGTCCGAGCTGGTGTTCGCGCCGGAGACGGTCACCGGCTTCGAAGGCGGGATCAAGTCGACGTTGCTGGATGGCACTCTGCGCCTCAACGCCGACGCGTTCGACTACACCTACGACAACTTCCAGGTCGACTTCTTCGACTCCGTCCACATCGACTACGTGACCAAGAACGCCGCCCAACTGGAGACCCGCGGCGCCGAGGCGCAGGCCGACTGGGCCCCCGCGCAGGCGCCGGGGCTGCTGATCAATGCCGCGCTCGCCTACGACGACGCCTTCTACAAGAGCTTCCCCGACGCTCCCTGCTACGGCGGGG
>DATNIH010000062.1:0-36903 GCA_035604515.1 Caulobacteraceae bacterium
TCGCCGCCTCCTCGAACGTCATCGCCTTCGCCATGGCCAAGCGTTTGGCGGCCAGTTCTTGGCGTTTGTGCTCGATGGGGTCGACACGATCGACCTTAAGAAGGGTGCGCGCCGCGCCATGCCTCGTGCGTGCCTTCGCCAAGTCGCATTCCGGCCACGGCCCCAACCCGAGCGTCCTTGCCGCCCCCTCGTGTCGGTACTTGAACACCCAACTGAGGCCGCCTCGCTTGTGTCTGATGAGATAGAGGCCGGCGCCGTCATGGAGGAGCAGCGACCGTTCGGCCCTCGGCCGCTTGACGAAGTTCATCACTTCGATGGCTGACAGACGCTCCCGGCCGCGGTTCCGCTTGGCCCTCGTCATCCCGTCAGTCGGCTGATCCTTCGCCATGTCCAACTGCTATCACAACTGCACCATCGAGCGGATGGAGAAGCTCGTTAGCGGCCACCGGCGGACACTTTAACGCAGATCGCAGCCCACGCGCAATTCAGAAAACCGCAATTTTACAATATCTTATGCGTTCAAGTGCGGCCACTGGCGAACGACCACGAACAGACGCGGATTGCAGGAATATGGGCGGCCTGGCTCCCCGGGCAGGACTCGAACCTGCGACAAGTCGGTTAACAGCCGACTGCTCTACCAGCTGAGCTACCGGGGAATGCGCCGAAGGATGGCGGCTATACGCGCGCGCGCCGGCACGATCAAGCTGGCCGCCCTGGCGACCGCCGGCGCAAAAAAGAGCCCGGCCGAAGCCGGGCTCGTAGTTGGTAATGGTGGGGTGTCTTCAGGAAGACAACGCTGAGGCTGGGCGCTGATGGTTAATCACTGGTTAACGCGCCGAGGTCAGGGAACGAGCAGGACGCGGCCGACGGCCTGACGGCTTTCGATGTAGGCGTGCGCCGCGGCGGCTTCCGAGAGCGGGAAGGTGCGGTCGATGACGACCTTGAGCTCCCCGCGCGCGGCCTCGTCAATCCGTTGCTGGATCATGTTGTAGACCCGCTCCGTGCCGATCTCGGCCCCCAGGAAGACGCCGGTCAGCGAGCGGTTGCCGCCCATCATGCCGCCGACATCCACGACCATCGGCTCGCGCCCAGCCGCGCCGACCATCGACACGCGGCCGCGGTAGGCGAGCGCGTTGATGCTGCCCTGCAGCGTCGTTCCGCCGACCGAATCAACGACCAGGTTCGCGCCCTTGTTGTCGGTGAGTCGCATCACCGATTTTACCACGTCCTCGGTCCGATAGTTGATGCCGTGGTCGAGTCCGAGGGGCTTCAGCGCCTCGAGCCGCGCGTCGGACGAGGCTGTCGCGAGCACGGTTGCGCCCGCGCGCTTGGCCAGCTGGATCGCCGCGACGCCGACGCCGCTCGCGCCGGCCTGCACCAGCACCGTCTCGCCCGCCTTCAGGCGGCCGAACTCGAACAGGCACTCATCGGCGGTGCCGAAAGTAACTGGGATGGGCGCGGCGAGCTTGACGTCGAAGCCGTCGGGGACCACCCAGCAGGAGCGGGCCGGAACGGAGCGCAGCTCGGCGTGCGAGCCAAACGCGGCCGACGTGGCGACCTTTTGCCCGACCTTCAGCGTCGTCACCTCGTCGCCGACCGCGACGATCTCGCCTGCAGCCTGGTAGCCGACGATGTGCGGGCGGGTCACCAACGGGCCGCGCAGGCGGTTCAGCGTGTCGCCGCCCTCGATCGAAACCGCCTCGACCCGGACCAGGACCCCCTTGGGATGCAGCGTCGGATCCGGGACGTCCTCGTACTTGAGCACATCCGGTGCGCCATTCTCGTAATAGACCGCCGCTTTCATCGTCCAGCTCCTTCAACGCCAAGGACGACCGATAGCGAAAACGCGCAGGTGCGAACAGGCTTCGATCAGCCAGGGGCCAGCTGGGACCGCAGGCAATCGGCGAGCAAGCCAGCGTCTCCAGGCGGGACCAGGATCAGCCCCGGCTCCGGCTCGAGCCCGCATGCGGGCGTTGCGACAACCGGAATACCGGCCGCCAGCGCTTCGAGCAGCCGGCGCGGCGCGTCCTGGGTCAACGCCGGATGGGCGACCAGGGCGACGCCATCCAGCCAGTGGCCGCCGGCGGGCGTTGGCTCGAGGCGAACGCCCTTCCAGAAGCCCGCGCCCTCCAGCATCGAGCCTAGCGGCCTGACGACGAGGTCGAGGGCGCGCGCCGCTTCGCGCAGCTCG
The DNA here is from genome assembly GCA_035604515.1 of Caulobacteraceae bacterium. Lineage (GTDB taxonomy): Bacteria > Pseudomonadota > Alphaproteobacteria > Caulobacterales > Caulobacteraceae > Acaudatibacter. The sequence goes on from DATNIH010000062.1 coordinate 2,192, forward strand.
TAGGCGCCCTTGCGTGCGATGGTCGGGCCCGGAAAGGCGACGATGCCGCTCGGCGGGGCGATATGCGCCGGCGCCGGCGGTCTCGCCCAAACCAGCTTGAGCGCCCGCTCGGCGAAGAGGGCGGCGATCTCCGCGTGCGGTGTCACGATGCGCTCGGCGGCCGCGAGCGCCGCCGCCTCCGCCTCTGCGAGCGCAGCCGGCGCGCGGTAGTCGCCGAGGCTCTTGCGCTCGGGGTGGGCGGCGACGGCGGCGTCCAGCCGCGCCTGCAGCACGGCGATCGGCAGGCGCGTCATCATGACGCTGAACCGACGCCCGCCCAGCCAGCCTCCGCGCCATAGCTCCGGCAGCAGCGACTGCGCGACGCAGAGCTCGACGACCTCGGGGCCGAGCTGGCGGGCCAACGCCCGGGCGATCGCGGCCGAGGTGCGCGCCTCGGCCGCGCGGCGGAGCGGACCCTCGGCCGGGGTTCGCCGCCAGGTCAGCGACCGGTCGAGCGCGGCCAGCGGCGCCTGGGCCACCGAAGCGAAGCCGTGGGTGTCCCAGCGATAGCGCCTTAAGCCCCAGCGCGCGCCGTCCAGCGGCACGCCGATGACGTCGCCGGGCTCGGCCGATGCAGCGACGAAGGCGCGGAACTCCGGCCAGTCCTCGTCGACCAGCAAGGCGCGCCGGGTAAGCGTCGCTGCCGGCGCGGCGGGAAGGCGCTCGTGCAGATGACAGTCGGTCTCGCCACAGGTGGCGCAGCTGCGGGCGGCGATGCGCGCGTCGGCGAGCGCATCGAATGGCGTCGGCGGCAACGCCCCGGCGCCCTCGCGCGCCGCCAGCCCGACGACGAGGTCGTCGCGGTCGAGAGTGACCGAGAGAAGCAGGTCGCGCGCGCTTGTGAAACGCAAGTCGACGTAGTTCCAGGCCACCGTCGCATCGCGGCCCGCCGCCGCAGCAGATCCAGGCACGATCCGCGAGTGCGGGTGACGCTCGAGGATCGTGCAGTCGGCCTGCAGCGCCACGTCGTAGAGGGCATTCGACAGCTGGCAGAGCCCGCCGCCAAGGGCCGGGATCATGCAGCCTTCGCGCAGCATGCGGCCCCCGACGTAGCCGCGCGCGCGGGTCGCCCGGCCGAGCTGGCGCCAGAAGCTGAATACGGAGCCCGCCGGGATCAGCACACCGTCCAGGCTCATCGCCGCGCGGCGCAGGTTGTGCACCTTGCCGAGCTGCAGCGCCTGCTCTCCGGGTGCGGTCTCCGACCAGAGCGGCGTGCGCGAGGCGGCGAGGGGCGCTTTGAACGCGCGCGCGTCGTCGAGGCGGGCCAGGCGTGGCGGCGCGCGCCCGGCTTCGGACAGCGTGCGACGCAGGCGAAAGACGCTGGACTTGGCTTCGGAGAGCGCCATCGCCAGCGGCGTCGGCGGCTCGAATGCCGTCGCGGCGGCCGGTCCAGGTTGGGATGGAGGCCTGGCCGAGAATCGAACTCGGGTACGCGGATTTGCAGTCCGCTGCGTCACCACTCCGCCACCAGGCCGCTTCGGCAGGGCGCGATGGCTAACAGAACCCGCCGCCGCGAACAATGTATGGCAGGGGCTCGATTGCGCTCTCGTTAAGAGCCGCCCTATAAGCGACGCAATTCCCGCCTCCCCAAAAAGGCGCCGCGCCCGAGCCAATGCCGCAGCCCGACTTCGCCGCCCAGCGCCAGACCATGGTCGACAGCCAGGTGCGTCCTAACGACGTGACCATGCTGACGATTCAGAGCGCCATGCGCTCGGTCCCACGCGAGATGCTTTGCCCGCCTGAGCGCGCCTACCTGGCCTATGCCGACGCCGAGGTGGAGTATGCGCCCGGCCGGTTCCTGATGCGGCCACGAGAAGCGGCCAAGATGCTGCAGGCCGTGCGGCCGATGGTCGGCGAGCGGGCGCTGGCGATCGCCGCCCCCTATGCCGCCCTGGTGCTCGAAGCCATGGGCCTGGACGTTGCCCGACGCGACGATGGCGACCTGGCTGCGCCCGTCGAGGGCCTCTACGACGTCATCGTCTGCGAGGGGGCCGTCGCCGGCGCTCCCCCCGAGAGTTGGGCCCAGGCGTTGGCGCGCGATGGGCGGTTGGCGGTTGTCGTGCGCGATGGGCGCGTGGGCGCGCTCAGGCTCTACCAGCGCGGCGCGGACGGCGTCGGATGGCGGGCGGTGTTCGACGCCGCGCCGCCGGTCCTGCCTGGTTTTGAGGCGATTGCGGGCTTCGTGTTCTAGCGACGGCGGCGGAGCGCGGCGCCCAGCCACGCGAGGTTTGCAGGATCGTCCTAGTCCGCCTACGCTGCCGAATCGGCGACCTCCTTTGCACACGTGGCAAGACGATGTCTGAACCGAACGTCCAGGAACCGACCATGGAGGAGATCCTGGCCTCCATCCGGCGGATCATCTCGGAGGATGAGCCGCAGGGCGAGTCCGCGCCAGCCGCCGAGGCTGCGCCGGCCGAGCCTGAGCCGGCCGTCGTGGCCGAGGTCGAGGCGGAGGAGGTGCTCGAGCTCACCAATCCCCTGCCCGCGCCCGAGCCCGAACCGGTGGTCGAGACCCATGGCGACATCGAAGTCCACGCGGCGCCCGAGCCGGAGCCCGAGCCCGTCGCCTTCGCCGCGCCGCTCGACGACGAGCCGCTGGTCAGCGAGCCCACCGCCGACGAGACCGCGTCGGCTTTCGGCCAGCTCACTCGCTCGATCGGCATGCCGCGGGGCAGCCGCACGCTGGAGGACGTCGTCCGCGAGCTGCTCAATCCGCTGCTAAAGGCATGGCTGGACGAGCACCTGCCGGCGATCGTCCAGGCCAAGGTCGAAGAAGAAGTCGAACGCATCGCCCGCCGGCGAGTACGTTAGACTTTCTTACCTTTCGCCTCAGTTTCCGGCTCTGCCGCGAAGCTGGGGCTGGACGCCAACTCGACCACCAAGCACACCAAGCGCACCAAGGGGCCGCGATTGGCCGCACCGTCGGCGCGTTCTCAGAACCCTTGGTGCGCTTGGTGTGCTTGGTGGTTAAAAGGCCTCGATCCCCGCCCTCGCGGGGATGAATGTTTAATCGATAGGGCGCGAACGACGGACTGCCATGCTCGACAAGACCTTCGATTTCAAAGCCGTCGAAACCGACCTCTATGACCGTTGGGAGGCGTCTGGCGCCTTCTCGCCCGACGGCGTGCTGGCCCGGAACCCCGAGGCGGAGCCGTTCACGATCGTCATCCCGCCGCCGAACGTCACCGGCGCGCTGCACATCGGACACGCGCTGAACAACACGCTCCAGGACGTTCTGATCCGCTTCGAGCGGATGCGGGGCAAGGCTGCGCTCTGGTTGCCCGGTACTGACCACGCCGGCATCGCCACCCAGATGATGGTCGAGCGCCAGCTTGCGGCCAGCGGCAACATGGGCCGGCGCGATATGGGGCGCGAGGCTTTCGTCGAGAAGGTGTGGGAGTGGAAGGCAGTCTCCGGCGCCTCGATCACGAAGCAGCTGCGCCGTCTGGGCGCCTCCTGCGACTGGAGCCGCGAGCGGTTCACGTTGGATGAGGGACTGTCGCGCGCTGTTCGCAAGGTTTTTGTGAGTCTTCATAAGCAAAAGCTCATCTACCGTGACAAGCGGCTGGTGAACTGGGACCCGGAGATGCAGACCGCCATCTCCGACCTCGAGGTCGAGCAGCGCGAGGTCGACGGCCACTTCTGGCGCTTCGCCTATCCGCTCGAGGACGGCTCCGGCGAGATCGTCATCGCCACGACCCGCCCGGAGACCATGCTGGGCGACACCGCAGTCGCGGTGAACCCCTCCGACGAGCGCTACAAGGCGCTGGTCGGCAAGTGCGTGCGGTTGCCGATCGTCGGCCGGCCGTTGCCGATCATCGCCGACGAGTACGCGGACCCGGAGAAGGGCTCGGGCGCGGTCAAGATCACGCCCGCCCACGATTTCAACGACTTCCGCGTGGGCCAGCGTCATCGGCTGCCGATGATCAACATCTTCGACCCCCAGGCGCGGCTGAACGGCGAGGTTCCGCCCGAGTACCGCGGCCTCGACCGCTTCACGGCGCGCAAGAAGGTGGTCGAGACAATGGAGGCGCTGGGCTTCCTGCGCGGCGTCGAGCCAACCCGCCACAGCGTTCCGCACGGCGAGCGCTCGGGGGCGGTCGTCGAGCCCTACCTGACCGACCAATGGTACGTCGACGCCAAGGTGCTGGCGCAGCCGGCCATGCGCGCGGTGGAGGAGGGCAAGACTGTCTTTGAGCCAGCAGCGTCGGAGAAGACCTTCTTCGAATGGATGCGCAACATCGAGCCCTGGTGCATCTCGCGCCAGCTCTGGTGGGGCCACCGCATCCCGGCCTGGTTCGGTCCCGACGGGCGCATCTTTGTCGAGGAGACCGAGGCCGAGGCGATGGGCGCCGCGCGCGAGCACTACGGCCGCGACGAGCCGCTGCGCCAGGACGAGGACGTGCTCGACACCTGGTTTTCCTCCGGCCTCTGGCCCTTTTCGACCCTGGGCTGGCCAGAGGAGACGCCGGACCTGAGGCGCTTCTACCCGACCCACACGCTGATCACCGGCGTCGACATCATCTTCTACTGGGTCGCGCGGATGATGATGATGGGCCTGCGCTTCATGGGCGAAGTCCCGTTCCGCCGCGTCGTCTTCAACGCCCTCATCCTCGACGCCGAGGGCCGCAAGATGTCGAAGACCAAGGGCAATGTCCTCGATCCGCTCGAGCTGATCGACGACTACGGCTGCGATGCTTTGCGTTTCACCCTGACCGCGCTGTCAGGTCAGGCACGTAACATCAAATTGTCGAGAGAACGAATTGAGGGGTATCGTAATTTCGGCACCAAACTCTGGAATGCCGCGCGCTTCTGCCAGCTGAACGGCTGCGCTCCAGTCGAGGGCTTCGATCCGGACGCGGTGGAGACGACTCTGAACCGCTGGATCCGCGGCGAGGCGATGGGGACCATCGCGGCGGCGACCGAAGCGCTTGACGCCGGCGCCTTCGCCGAGGCCGCCAACGCGCTCTACCGCTTCATCTGGAACGTCTTCTGCGACTGGTACGTCGAGCTGGCCAAGCCGATTCTGGCCGGTGACGACGAGGCGACGAAGGCCGAAACCCGCGCCATGGCGGCCTGGACGCTGCGTGTCTGCCTCAAGCTCCTTCACCCCATCAGCCCGTTCATCACCGAGACCTTGTGGGGCGAGTTCGGCGATCCCGCCGAGGGCCTCCTCATCAGCGCCGCCTGGCCGGAGACGCGCTCCGACTGGATCGACGCCGAGGCGGCGGCCGAGATCGCGTGGCTGATCGACCTGGTCGACTCCGTCCGCTCCATCCGCGCCGAGACCAATGTTCCGCCCGCGGCGCGGGCGCCGCTCGTGCTGGTCGGCGCCGGTGCCGTCACGCGCGAGCGCCTCGCGCGCCATGGCGTGCTGATCGAGCGGCTGGCGCGGCTGGCAACGATCGAGCTCGCCAACGCCCCGCCGCCCGGAGCGGTGCAGTTCGTCGCCGGCGAGGCGACCGGCGCGCTGCCAATCGCGGGGATCATCGACGTCGCCAGCGAACGCGCCCGATTGGCGAAGGACATCGCAGCTCTGACGGCCGATGCCGAGAAGACGGCGAAGAGGCTCGCCAACGCCGATTTCGTCGCCCGTGCGCCCGAGGAGGTGGTCGAGGAGAACCGCGAGCGGCTGGCCGAGGCCGAGGCCGCGAAGGCCAAGCTTGAAGGCGCGCTCGAGCGGCTGGAGAGCGTGGGCTGAATTGGGGACATCTTCCACTCGCGACGCCTGCCCGCGCGCGCCTGCGCCCGAAGCCTACATGTCCCGAATTTCGGCTTCGCGCGGGCGTCGCCGGCGTACGCTTGGAGGTGCGGGCCTCTGAGCTCTGGCGGACCACCGGCCCCGTCGCCGGCTGGCGCCTCGTGGCCGTGTCTTCCGGTTCAAGCGAGCGGTTCGGCCGGCGGTTAGCGAGAGCTCATTAATCCTTGCGGCGTAGGCTTCCGCGCATGCGCAGCCTCGTCCTTGCCGTCATCGGCTTGCTCGCCCTTGCGGGGTCGGCATGGGCGGCCGATCCGCAGAACCCGCCCGACGATCATTCCGTGACGCTATCGCCGGTGGCGCTGCCCATCGTCGTCGGCGGCCAGGTCGTCAACTACGTCTTCGTTACCGCCAAGGTCATGCTCAGCCCGCGCGCCGACGATTTTGCGCTCCGCGACAAGGAGCCTTTCTTCCGCGACGCGCTCGTGCGCGACGCCTACCGCACGCCGTTCGTGGTCGCCAACGATTACAACCGGATCGACGAGGGCAAGCTCGACGCCACCCTGTTCCGCGACGCGGTGGCCATCGCGGGCCAGGGCAACGTGCGCGGCGTCGTCGTCGTCAGCCAGACCGCGCAGCACTTCGTCCGCGCGCCGCACGCGGCCCCCTAGCTGATTTTCTTCGGCTTTCACGGGCGGTTGCGCTGCCAGCCCACATTTGGCACTTTCCGCGCGCTTTTTTCGGGCGTGTCGTTTCGCGCGCGCTCGTCCATCCCGGGAAGGCGGTCAGGCCGGCGCGAATAGAGCGCGCCTCTTGGCCGCATGTCCCGTGTGCAGAAGAAAACGAAGGGGCGCTTAGACAATGAGTTCCATTCTTTGGTTGGTGATCGCTGCCGGCGCTTTGGCGGTGGCCTACGGCGCTATCCAGTCCGCGCGGCTGATGCGCATGCCGGCCGGCAATGCCCGCATGCAGGAGATCGCAGCGGCCATCCAGGAGGGGGCGCAGGCCTACCTGCGTCGCCAGTACACCGCCATCGCCCTGGTCGGCATCGTGATCCTGGTCGCCGCCTTCTTCCTGCTCGGCTGGACCGCGGCGCTAGGCTTCTTCATCGGCGCGACGCTCTCCGGCGCGGCCGGATTCGCCGGCATGCTGATCTCCGTGCGCGCGAACGTGCGAACGGCGCAGGCCGCCAGTGAAAGCCTGGCCAAAGGCCTTTCGCTCGCCTTCACGTCCGGCGCCATCACCGGCATGCTGGTCGCGGGCTTCGCGCTCCTGGGTGTCGCCGGCTATTTCATGTTCCTCACCATGGGGCTGGGCTTGGCCGAGTCCAGCCGTGAGGTGGTCGATTCGCTGGTCGCGCTGGGCTTCGGCGCCAGCCTAATTTCCATCTTCGCCCGTCTCGGCGGCGGCATCTTCACCAAGGGCGCCGACGTGGGCGGCGACATGGTTGGCAAGGTCGAGGCCGGCATCCCTGAAGACGACCCGCGCAATGCGGCCACCATCGCCGACAACGTGGGCGACAACGTCGGCGACTGCGCCGGCATGGCCGCCGACCTGTTCGAGACCTATGCGGTGACCACCGTCGCCACCATGGTGCTGGCGGCGATCTTCTTCCGTGGCGCGGCGGTGGAATCCTCGATGATGGTGCTGCCGCTGGCGGTCTGCGCGGTCTGCATCATCACCTCGATCATCGGCGCCTTCTTCGTGCGCCTGGGCCGCAACAACAACATCATGGGCGCCCTCTACCAGGGCCTGATCGTGACCGGGATCCTCTCGATCGGCGCCGTCTGGTGGGTGATCCACCAGCTTGTGCCCACCGCGGTGCAGATCGGTGCCATGACGGTTGGACCGAACGCTCTGTTCGGCTGCGGCATGGTCGGCCTCGCCGTCACCGCCGCGATCGTGGTGATCACCGAGTACTACACCGGCACCGGCTTCCGCCCGGTGAAGTCCATCGCAGCGGCGTCGGTCTCCGGACACGGCACGAACGTGATCCAGGGCCTGGCTGTGTCGCTCGAGTCGACGGCGCTGCCGGCGCTGGTGATCATCGCCGGCATTCTCATCACCTACAATCTGGCCGGCCTGTTCGGCATCGCGATCGCCACCACGACCATGCTGTCGCTGGCCGGCTTCATCGTCGCCCTGGACGCGTTCGGCCCCGTTACCGACAACGCCGGCGGCATCGCCGAGATGGCCGGCCTGCCACATGAGGTGCGCGTGCACACCGACGTGCTGGACGCGGTCGGCAACACCACCAAGGCGGTGACCAAGGGCTACGCCATCGGCTCCGCGGGCTTGGGCGCGCTCGTGCTGTTCACGGCCTATACCCAGGATCTGCACTACTTCTCGGCGCCGGCGAACGCGGCCGCGTTCCCGTTCTTCGCGGGGCTCGGCGAGGTCACCTTCGACCTTTCCAACCCCTACGTCGTGGTCGGCCTGCTGTTCGGGGGCCTCCTACCCTTCCTGTTCGGCGGGCTTTCGATGACCGCCGTCGGGCGGGCGGCCGGTTCGGTGGTCGAAGAGGTGCGTCGCCAATTCAGGGAGAACCCGGGCATCATGACCGGCGAGGTGCGACCCGAGTACGGGCGCGCCGTCGACATCCTGACGCGTGCGGCCATCCGCGAGATGATCGTGCCGTCCCTATTGCCGGTCGCCTCGCCGATCGTCTTCTTCTTCGTGATCGACTGGATCGGCGGCAAATCCAATGCCTTCTCGGCTCTGGGCGCGATGCTTGTCGGGGTCATCGTCACCGGCCTCTTCGTGGCCATTTCCATGACCGCCGGCGGCGGCGCCTGGGACAACGCCAAGAAGTACATCGAAGAGGGCAACTACGGCGGCAAGGGCAGCGAGGCGCACAAGGCCGCGGTCACCGGCGACACCGTCGGCGACCCCTACAAGGATACGGCCGGCCCGGCGGTGAACCCGATGATCAAGATCACCAACATCGTGGCGCTACTCCTGCTCGCGGTCCTCGCCCGCAAGTTCCACTAGCGTCCTGGCCGTCGCGCAAGCGGCGGCATCGTCTTCGACCACAAAGGACACGAAGGGCACAAAGGGTCAGGGACCAGTCTGGAGGCCGCGGCTTCCGCTCGACCTTCGTGCCCTTTGTGTCCTTCGTGGTTCAACTGGACCCTGCCGCTAGCGCGGCCGGGCCGGGATTACGGCTGGCCTGGGCGGCTGCCGGGGTTTTGCTCTTGGCCAGGGTTGTTCAGCTGGCCGTTGCCGATCGAGCCGATCAGCTGCTCGATGACAGTCAGCTCGCGGCCGCGGGTGGGTGTTGTGTGGCCGTCGAAGGCGATCACCCGCCCGTCCTTCAGCGTCAGGTCGTCGACCGTTGCCACCGTGTCGCCGCCCTTGTTGAACGATATGGCCACCACGTCGCGGCGGATCAGCCGCTGCCGGTAGAAGCTCTGGTTCTCGGTGACCTGCGAGATGTAGTACCAGACGTCCGGATCGAAGGTGGAGACGACCGAGGGCGTACCCAGCTTGGCGCGAACGCTGTCGCGGGTGTCGACCCCGGCTTGCACGTCCTGCGGCTTGGCGTCGATCGCCTGGAAGCCCTGGAAGCTGGTCGTCGGGGTGCAGGCGCTGACCAGCGCCGCCGATGCGGCGAGCCCGAGCAGGAACGGCGTGGCGCGGCGGAGCATGCTTTTACGGCCTCAGCGCGAAGAAGCGAGGGCTTTGACCTATCGCCCCCGAACACCTAGTTCAATGGCCGCCTAGCCGCGGCCGACGGCGAAAGTGAGGCGACCCGTTGCTGCAAAGCCTGTTCCGCCCACGTCGGACGAAGACCGTGGCGTCCAAACTCTACGCCGCAGCGGTCGCTCAGGCGCGCGCGCCCGGCTTCTACACCGAGCTTGCCGTCCCCGACACGATCGAGGGCCGCTTCGAGCTCTACAGCCTGCACGTGATCCTGCTTCTTCACCGGTTGCGCGGCGAGGGGGCCGAAGCGGTCGAGACGAGCCAGGCCCTGTTCGACACCTTCACGAGCGCACTCGATAACGCCCTGCGCGAGACCGGGGTTGGCGACCTCTCCGTGCCGCGCCGGATGCGGCGGCTGGGCGAAGCCTTCTACGGCCGCGCCAGGGCCTACGAGGCCGCGTTCGGCGAAGACGCCGACGCGCTCGAGGCGCTGATCGGCCGGACCGTCTTCGCCGGCGAGGGCGGGACGGGGCGGGCGGCCCTGGCGGCCTACGTCCGGCGCTGCGAGCGCGCGCTCTCCGCCCAGCCGATCGCCGCGCTCCTCGACGGCGAGGTCGCCTGGCCGGAGCCCGGACCGTGAGCACCGACGAGTCGCCCTGGCCAGTGACGATCGAGCTTGGCGAAGCGCGCCGCGGCGCGACCCGCCGCCTGGTCGCCGGAGCGCGCGCGCGCGAGGCGATCGCCGCGGCGCTGGACCTCGAGCGCGTCGATGCGCTGGAGGCGGACATCACGCTTTCGCCCTGGCTCGACGGTGCCGAGATCGAGGGCCGCTGGCAGGCCGAGCTCGAGCAGATCTGCAGCGTGAGCCTCGACCCGTTCACGACCCTGCTCGCCGGCGACTTCGTCGTCCGCGTCGTACCGGCTGGCAGTCCGAATGCGCCGGCGGTCGAACAGGAGATCGTCATCGATCCCGACGCCGAGGATCCGCCGGACGAACTCGCCGGCGAGACGATCGATCTCGGCGGCTATGTCGTCGAGCACCTGGCGCTCGAGCTCGACCCGTTTCCGCGCAAACCCGGCGTCGAGTTCGAGGCGCCCGAGGCGCCCACCGCGCCTTCGCCGTTCGACGTCTTGGGCCGGCTTAAGAACAGCTAGCGCCGCTTTGCATCGCCAAGGACCCCGCTGTATCGTCCCGGCCGCCGTCGCCGGCGCCATCCACCTCTCAAGGGGGCTTCCCAAAGCGCCGTGCCCGACCCGACGGTGATCTCCATCGACGCCATGGGCGGCGACTTCGGTCCGCCCGTGATCGTGGCCGGCTTGGCCGCCGAAGCCGAAGCGTGGCGGGCGAGAAACCTCCGATTCCTCCTGCACGGCGACCAGGCCCTTATCGAACCCGAGCTGGTGCGGCATCCAGGCGCCCGTGGGCTGAGCGAGATCCGCCACACCGAGCAGATCATCGCCGGCGACGAGAAGCCGGCGCAGGCTGTCCGTCGCGGCAAGGGCTCCAGCATGTGGAACGCGGTGGAAGCCATCCGCGAGGGCGCGGCCGGCGCTGCCGTTTCGGCCGGCAACAGCGGCGCGCTGATGGCAATCTCCAAGCTTATCCTGCGCATGGTCGTCCCGGAGCTCGACCGCCCCGCCTTTGTCGCGCCATGGCCCTCGCTGCACGGCATCACCACCGTGCTCGACGTCGGGGCCAACATCGACTGCGACGCCGAGCGGCTGGTCGAGTTCGCCATCATGGGGGTGGCGTTCCACCGCGCCGTGCGAGGGGTCGAGCGGCCGAGCGTCGGCCTCTTGAACGTCGGCGAGGAGGACCAGAAGGGCCATGAGGAAGTGCGCGAGGCGCACCGCCTGCTGCGCGAGGGCGGCTTCCTCGAGGACTATCGCGGGTTCGTCGAGGGCAACGACATCTATTCCGGCGCGGTGGACGTGGTCGTCACCGACGGCTTCACCGGCAACGTGGCGCTGAAGACCGCCGAGGGGACCGAGCACTTCATCCGCACCGAGCTGCGCACGGCGCTCGCCGGATCGGTGATGGGACGCATCGGCGGCTTCATCGCCCAGTCGGCGTTCCGGCGCATGCGTGCGCGCGTCGAGCCCGACCGCGGCGTGCCGCTCTTGGGCCTGAACGGAATCGTGGTCAAAGCGCACGGCGGCGCCGACGCCCGGGGCTTCGCCAGCGCCGTTCGAGTGGCGGCCGCGCTGGCGCAAAGCGACTATGCCGGTGAAATCAGCCGCAACTTGCAACACCTGACCGCGGCGCTCGCCGAAGTGAAGGTCGAGCCCGCGGAGAAGCTGGGGTGAGTTCGGTTTTGCGCAGCGTTGTCACCGGGGTGGGGGGGTACCTGCCCGCCGAGGTCGTCACCAACGACGACCTGGCCAAGATCGTCGACACCAGCGACGAATGGATCGTCGAGCGGACTGGCATCCGCCAGCGCCGCCGCGCGGCGCCGGACGAGGGCGCCTCCGACCTGGCCGTCGCCGCCGCCAGGAAGGCGCTCGCCGCGGCCGGGCGCACGCCGGCCGAGATCGACTTGATCATCGTCGCCACGACCACGCCCGACCTGACCTTTCCGGCAACCGCCGCGCTCGTGCAGCGCAAGCTCGGCGCGCCGGTCGGCATCGCCTTCGACATCCAGGCCGTCTGCTCCGGCTTCGTCTACGCGCTGAGCGTGGCCGACGGCTTCGTCGCCCGGGGTCTGAGCCGCTGCGCGCTGGTCATCGGCGCGGAAGAGATGCTGCGGCTGATGGACTGGACAGATCGCGGCACCTGCATCCTGTTCGGAGACGGCGCCGGCGCGGTCGTGCTCGAACCGCACGAGGGCAAGGGCGACGCCAGCGACCGCGGCCTGCTCGGGTTTGCGCTGCGCTGCGATGGGACCAAGCAGGATCTGCTCTACGTCGACGGCGGGCCGTCGACCACCGGCACGGTCGGTCACCTGCGCATGCTGGGCAACCAGGTCTTTCGCCACGCGGTGATCAACATTTCCGAAGCGGTCCTGGCCGCGGCGGCGACCGCCGGCGTCGAGATGAAGGACGTCGACTGGTTCATCCCGCACCAGGCCAACCAACGCATCCTGGCCGGCGTCGCCCACCGGCTCGGCATCGACGAGGCGCGGGTGATCTCGACGGTGGCCGAGCACGCCAACACCTCGGCCGCCTCGATCCCGCTCGCCTGGGCGCAAGGCATCGAGGACGGGCGCATCAAGCCTGGACAGCTCTTGCTGGTCGAGGCGATGGGCGGCGGCCTGACGTGGGGCGCCTGCGTCATCAGGCTCTAGCAAAGAACCGCTGGAAGTCTTTGACTCTGCGCCCCCTTCGCGGCATGCAACGGAGGGCGGTCGGCTGAACCATTGCGGGGGCATGCGATGAAGGGCGAAACGGTCACGCGCGCGGAGCTCTGCGAAGCGGTGCACGAGGAGGTTGGCCTGACTCGCCAGGACTGCGCCGGGTTGGTCGAACGCACCCTCGACCTGATCGCCGAAGCGCTCAGCGTTGGGCAGACGGTCAAGCTGTCAGGGTTCGGCGTCTTCCAGGTTCGCGCCAAGCGCGCGCGCATGGGGCGCAATCCGAAGACCGGCGAGCCGGCCCCGATTCAACCGCGGCGGGTGATCGGCTTTCGCGCCTCGCAGGTGATGAAGGCCCGCGTCGACCGCGGCCTCGACGGCTAGCGAGCCTAAGGGGCGAGGGCGGAGCTTGGCCAAAGGTCCGGAGGCGTTCCGCACCATCTCAGAAGCCGCCGACGAGCTCGGCGTGCCCCAACACGTGCTGCGCTTTTGGGAGAGCCGGTTCTCGTTCATCCGGCCGATGAAGCGTGCCGGCGGCCGGCGCTTCTATCGGCCGCAGGACATCGTGCTGCTGCGCGGCGTCATGCGCCTGCTGCACGACGAGGGCTACACCATAAAGGGCGTCCAGCGCCTGCACCGCGAGGAGGGCATCCGCCGCGTGGTTGGCGCCGCCGAAGCGCCGGCCGTCGAGGCCGCCGCGCTGGCGTCGGCCGAGCCGCCCCCCGCGCCAGCCGAGGCCCCGCCAAACCTCGCCCACCGCGAAGCGCTGCTCGACACGCTGGGCGTGCTGGAATCCGCCAAAGCCGAACTCGACCGTGTCCTGCAACGCCGCTGACTCAAGAACCCTCGCCCCGCTCTTACGGGGAGAGGGCCGGGTGAGGGGAGCGGCCTCTCCGCACAGAGCCGGCGCCGGCCTGCCCGCTGAACCGCCGCGCCCCAACCCTCTCCCCCGCGAGGGGGGCTGAGGGAGACGAGAGAAGGCAGGCCGCCGGATTGCCGCCGCGCAAAGCGGTCCCTATAACGGCGCTCCCTTGATGGCACGGAGCGTGGCGCAGCCTGGTAGCGCACTTGACTGGGGGTCAAGGGGTCGTGGGTTCGAATCCCGCCGCTCCGACCAAAGGAAACAAGGACTTAGGCCCATTTTGCGACCCACAGACGGCCCCGCGCGGAGGTCCAGGTAACAGTCCTTGAACGACAACGACTCCGGCCGGCGATCATGACCGGCCCCTAGCGCCGAGGCGCGTGCGCCGTGTGGCAAAGCTTGCCGTGCTTGCAGTGCGGAACAGCATGCGGCGTGTGTTTTGCGTTTGTCAGGGTAATCCGGCCGGCGGTGGCAAGGTTCGCAGCGGCGCCGCTGATCACTAGCATCCCTACGAACGCGACAATGCGGATCATGGTCTGTCCTCCCCAGCCTTTAGGCACAGACTGAGCCCGATACGGCGAACCGCCAAGCCTTCTATTCGGCGACCGGCCGTGGCGCGGCGAGTCGCGCAAGGCGCGCGCGCCTTCATTGCAGGTTCAGAAAAAGGCGCTCAAGCTCTCCCGTCTAAGCTCCGATCCCGGTTCGGAGCGGCAGGAGGAGGCGCCGACATGCGCGACAACCGTGCGTTCAAGGGGACGCTGGTCGGCGTCTCCGCGCTCGCGCTCGCGGCGCTCATGCTCCCGGCCGGCGGAGCGATCGCCGTCGTCAACAAGACGACAACGCGCTCGAATACCCAGCACAACGTGCACTTCAATCCCGCGCTCGGCCATGGTGGCGTCGGCAAGCGCCGGCATGGCCGGTCGCTGGTCATCGAGAAAGACCAGGACTCAACGTCGACCACGTTCTTCCACACGGCGGCGGCCGGCTCCATCACCCATCGCCACAAGATCACGGTCCACGCCAACACGGGCGTCAAGTAGCAGGCGAAGCTAGCGAGAGCAGCACCGTCATCGTCGATGGCGACGCGGCGGTCGTTGTCGATACCAACACGGTCCGCGCCCGCGGAACAACAAGGGGGCGCTCTACCCGGGCCTTGGGGCCAGACTGAGCCCGATCAGGCGAGCCGCCGGTGCCACGTCCAGTCGCCGGCCCCAGGGATGGAGGGCAGCGCCCAAGCCCCTCACTCCCCGCGGTTCATCCAGCTGATCAGCGGGATGAGCGGCAGGCCCCAGGCTATGCCGACGGCGGCGTAGTAGGCCAGGCGGATGGCCCACTGGTTGGGCAGGCGCATGCCGATCGAGGAGGCGATCCAGACGTAGAGGGCGAGGAAGACCAGAATGCCTAGGCCGCCGATCGCTTTGCGCGCTCTCGCCTTCATGGGCGCAACGGCATAAGGCTCGGACCCGGGCGCTGCAAGGCGGCGCCGAGAGTGGGGAGGGCTATCCGTGGCGCGCGACGTCACTCCCGAGCAGTCGAGGCCGGTCGCCATCTGGCTGTTTACGACCGCCGCGCTCGTCTTTGCGCTCGTCGTCGTCGGCGGCGCGACGCGGCTGACCGGCTCGGGCCTTTCAATCACCGAGTGGAACCCGATCATGGGCGTTATCCCGCCCTTGAACGACGCGGCCTGGCAGGACGCCTTCCACAAGTACCAACAGACGACGCAGTACCGGGATGTGAACGCCGGCATGCCGCTCGAGGCGTTCCAGACCATCTATTGGTGGGAGTGGACGCACAGGCTGCTGGGCCGGCTGGTGGGGGTGGTGTTCGCCGGCCCGCTGATCGCCTTCCTGGCGCTGCGCATGATCCCTCAGCGGCTGATCGTGCCGGTGATCGTGCTGCTTGGGCTTGGCGCTCTGCAGGGCCTCGTCGGCTGGTGGATGGTGGTGAGCGGGCTCGAAGGCCGCGTGGCCGTCGCGCCGGAGCGGCTGGCCATCCACCTGGGCCTGGCGCTCCTGCTTTTTGCGGCGCTGATCTGGGCGGGCTTGGAAGCGTGGTTCGGCCGCGGCAAGCCGCCCGTGCCCACCGTCTGGCGTCCATTGGCGGCCGTGCTGGCGGCGCTCGTCTACCTCCAGTGCCTCCTAGGCGCGCTCGTCGCCGGCAACCAGGCAGGCCTGGTCGAGAACGACTGGCCGCTGATGGGCGGCCGTTTCGTCCCCGCCGACTATTGGTCCGGCGGCCTCTGGCGCACTTTGCTGCACAGCCAGGCGGCGGTGCAGTTCAACCATCGGCTGGTCGCCTACGCGGTGCTCATCGTGGCCGTGGCCCTTGTGTTCGACGCCATGCGGACCCGCATCCTGACCATCCCCGAGCGGCTGATCGCCTTCCTGACCGGCGGGCTCGTGCTGGTGCAGGTGCTGCTCGGGATCGCCACGCTATGGAGCTACGCCCCCTGGCCGCTCAGCCAGTTGCACCAGGCGCTGGCCACGGTCGTGCTCGGCGCGGCCGTGCTGCAGGCCTGGCGCGCGCGACGCGCGTGATACGGTATTATAATACCCATATCATCGACGCCTTGCACAATAAGGCGTTGCGACGTTCGGTCCCGCTCAATTTCGATTGACATGCCGGGCGGGCGCCGGTAATCGCCGCGCCTTCGCGTTGCCTCGAAGGACCGGTCATGAACACCAGGACCACCGTCGCGCTGAAGCCGGCGGACGTGGACAAGAAATGGGTGGTGATCGACGCCCAGGATGCCGTCGTCGGCCGCCTGGCGAGCTTCATCGCGCTTCGCCTGCGCGGCAAGCATCGGCCGGACTACACGCCGAACGTCGATTGCGGCGACAACGTCGTGGTCGTGAACGCAGCAGGGGTCCGCTTCACCGGCCGCAAGCTCGAGCAGAAGACCTACTACTGGCACACCGGCCATCCAGGCGGGATCAAGGAACGGAAGGCCGGCGCCATCCTCGGCGGCCGCTTTCCCGAGCGCATCCTGATGAAGGCGGTCGAGCGCATGCTGCCCAAGGAAAGCCCGCTCGCCCGCGCCCAGCTGACGCACCTGCGCGTCTACCCCGGTGCCGATCACCCCCATGCAGCCCAGAACCCCGAGGTCGTCGACTTCAAGGGGATGAACGCCAAGAACGCGCGGAGCCAGTAAGCCATGGCCGAAGGTTTGGAAGCCCTGCAAGCACTCGCCCCGCAGGCTGCGGCGGAAGCCGCCGAGCGGGAGCCGGTGATCGACGCGCAAGGCCGTGCGTATGCGACCGGCAAGCGCAAGAACGCCATCGCCCGCGTCTGGATCAAGCCCGGCCGTGGGCGCATCACCATCAATGGCCGCGACCAGGAGACCTATTTCGCCCGCCCGGTGCTGCGCATGATGATCGCACAGCCGCTGCAGATCGCCGACCGGCTTGGCCAGTTCGACGTCACCGCAACGGTGAAGGGCTCGGGCCTCTCCGGCCAGGCCGGCGCCGTACGCCACGGCATCTCCAAGGCGCTCACCTATTACGAGCCGGCGCTGCGCGCGCTTTTGAAGCCGCACGGGTTCCTCACCCGCGACAGCCGTGTGGTCGAACGCAAGAAGTACGGCAAGGCCAAGGCCCGCCGAAGCTTCCAGTTCTCGAAGCGCTGACGCGCGGACCTATCCGCGTGCTTTCGAAGCGCTTCGGGCGACCGGAGCGCTTCTTTCGTTTTGGCTGATTTTGGGAGGCGGCCATGGCCTTCAAGGTGTTCATCGACGGCGAGGCGGGAACGACGGGTCTGCAGATCCGCGATCGCCTGGCCGCGCGCCGCGACCTCGAGCTCCTGGCCATCGACCCGGCCCGCCGGAAGGACGCCGGCGCGCGCGCCGCGCTTCTGAACGGGGCCGATCTGGTCATCCTCTGCCTGCCGGACGAGGCGGCGCGCGAAGCGGTCGGGCTGATCGCCAACCCGGCGGTGAAAGTCATTGACGCCTCGACCGCGCACAGGACCGCGGGTGGCTGGACGTATGGCTTCCCCGAGATGGCCAAGGGCCAGCGCGCCGCGATCGCCGACGCGCAGCGGGTCGCCAACCCTGGCTGCTACCCGACCGGGGCGATCGCGATGCTCAAGCCGCTGGTCTTCGGCGGCCTCGTCCCAGCCGACTGGCCCGTCACCGTCAACGCCGTCTCGGGCTACTCGGGGGGAGGACGGGCGATGATCGCCGAGTTCGAGGACAGCCAGGCGGCGACCTTCACCCGCGTCCCCTACCGCATCTATGCGACCGACCTTGCGCACAAGCACGTGCCGGAGATGCAGGCGAACATCGGGCTTAGCGAACGCCCGCTGTTTGCGCCCGCGGTCGGCCGCTACGTCCAGGGCATGATCGTCGAGGCCCCCTTGCAGCTTTGGGCCCTGCCGGGCGCGCCATCGCCGGCGGACATCCATGCGGCGCTCGCCAGCGCCTACGCCGGCGAGCGCTTCGTCGAGGTCGCCAGCCTGGAGGAGGCGAGGGCGGTCGAGACGCTCGATCCCGAGGGCCTGAACGGTACGAACCGGTTGCGCCTCTTCGTCTTCGGCTCGGCGGATGGGCGCCAGGTCCGGCTCGCCGCCTTGCTCGACAACCTGGGCAAGGGCGCGGCCGGCGCGGCGCTGCAGAACCTCAACATCATGCTGGGCCTGCCGGAAGAAGCGGGGCTCGGCTGATCCAGGCGCGGCTTGCCGTCGTAAGGCAAAATGTGTCCGCTCTACCTGTGGACGCAGAGCCTTCCAGCCACTAAGTCGGGGCCTATGAAACCTTCCGCTTTTTCCCTCACCCGCCGGACCGCCCTTTTCGCCGCCGCCGCCACGGGCTTCGTCACCGCCGCCCCGCTCGCTCGCGCGAACAACGAGCAGGCCTTCGCCGGCTCGCCCTGGCGCAAGCTCAGCGACGCCGACTGGAAGAGCCGCCTGCCGCCTGAGGCGTACCAGGTGTTGCGCCACCAGGGCACCGAGCAGCCGTTCACGAGCCCGCTCCTGAACGAGCACAGGAAGGGCGTCTTCGCCTGCCTCGGCTGCGGGCTGCCGCTGTTCAAGTCCGATTGGAAGTTCGATTCCCACACCGGCTGGCCGAGCTTCTGGACCGAGATGCCGGGCGCGCTCGGCAAGCAGGCGGACTTCGCCATCGGCATTCCGCGCACGGAATATCATTGCGCGCGCTGCCTGGGCCACCAGGGCCACGTCTTCGACGACGGCCCGCGCCCCACCGGCTTGCGCTACTGCGACAACGGCGTCGCCCTAAAGTTCGTCCCCGCCTAAGGCGTGGGCTGCGAAGCAGCCCGATTTAACCGCTAAGGACGCTAAGGTCGCCAAGCCAGCCAGCTCGGCCCCGCCGCTCACACCCCTTCGCGTCCTTTGCTTTCTTCGCGGTAAGATACGGGGCGCCCGCTTGCGCGGTCGTTTCGAGGCTAACTGGCCAGGTTCTCGATGCGGACTTCGGGCAGGTCATCTGCGGGTTTGAAGCCGAAGACGCGGCCATAGAAGTAGAGCTCGGCCTGCTTGGCCGCGATCAGGTTCTCGGCGCGGCGGAACCCGTGGCTCTCGCCGGCGAATTCCAGGTAGGCCACCGGTTGCTGCCGCTTGCGCAGGGCCTCCAGGATCATGTGCGCCTGGTTCGGCGGCACGATGGGGTCCTCCGAGCCCTGGAAGATGATCAAGGGCGTGCGGAAGCCGTCCAGGTGGTTCAGCGGCGAGCGCGCGTCGTAGATCGCCTGCGCCTCCGGCCAGGGGCCGACCAGGTTGTCCAGGTAGCGGCTCTCGAACTTGTGGGTGTCGCGAGCGAGCGCGCCGAGGTCCGCGACGCCATAGAAGCTCGCGCCCGCCTTGAAGACTTCGCTCTGGCTGAGCGCGGCCAGGACGGTGAAGCCGCCGGCGCTGCCGCCGTGGATGGCGGTGCGGTTCGGGTCGATCATGCCTTGCGCGGCGAGGTGCTTCACCGCCGCGATCACGTCCTCGACGTCGACGATGCCCCATCGGTCGTTCAGGCGCTGGCGGTAGGCGCGGCCGTAACCGGCCGAGCCGCCGTAGTCGACATCGACCAGCGCGAAGCCCCGCGAGGTCCAGAACTGGTTGGCCAGGCTGAAGGAGGCGGATGCCTGCCCGGTCGGGCCGCCGTGCGCCTGCACGATCAGCGGCGGCCTCTCGCCGGCAGGCGCGGTAAAGTCGGGATTGGTCGGCGGATAGTAGAGCGCATGCACGGGCAGGCCGTCGGCGCTCGCAGAGGTGATCGCCTCGGCGCGCGAGACGCAGGCCGGCGCAAGCGCCGTCGGCGAAGGGTGGCGCACGACGCTCGCCTCGCCGGTCTCGATGTCGATCGTCGCCAGCACGCCGGACTCGAGCGCAGAGCCGGCGAGCAGCGCCACGGTGCGATCGTCGAGCGTCTGGAGACTGCCCAGCGAGGAGAACGGCGTCGGGACCTCGCGCGCCTCGGCCCCCGCGATGACGACCAGATGGTCGCCGTCGGCGCCGCCGTAGCTTGCCACGATGCGGCCGTCGCCGCCCATGAACACGTAGTTGGATTGACCCAGGCCCCAGAGCGGACCGGCGAACTCGGCGTCCATCGGCAGCACCGGCTGAGGCTTGCCGTTGCGGAGCGCATAGAGGTTCCAGAAGCCGGATCGGTCCGAGTTGAAGTGGAGTACGCCGTCCGGCGACCACACCGGCTCCATGGCCGACTCGCCGACCCCGCCGGCGACGGGCTGGACGTTGACGACGCGATCCCCCTCGAGATCGCCGACGTAGAGGGTGGTGTCGTCCCAGGGCATGTTCGGATGGTCCCAGGCCATCCACGCCAGCTGCCGGCCGTCCGGGCTCAGCCGTGGATAGGCGACGAAGTCGCTCGCGCCGAACAGCACCCGCCCGGCGTCGCCCGGTTCGCCCGACAGCGCGACAATTGTGTTTCGCACGTCGGCGGGGTCGGTGTGGTCCTCACGGACGCCGATCAAGCCGCCGCCCGGCCGGGCGACGAGGTCGGCGTAGCGGTAGCCTTCGGGCGTCAGGGCGACCGGCGCGGCGCCGCCGGTCTGGGCGTAGAGCCGCTGGTCGGCGAAGTTGGCGAAATAGAGGGTCTGGCCGATCACCGTGTACGGCGCGCCGCCGTATTCGTGCACGCGGGTGCGGACGTTGAAGCCGTCCGGCGTCAGCTCGCGGAACCCGTTGGCGTCGCCGGTGATCGCCACCAGCCGTCCGCGCTGTTCGGGGCGGTTCTCCAACCAATAGAGGCGTCCGTCGACCGCCCTCGGCGATGAGACGCCGATCGCGCCTCTGGCAAGGTTTTCGGCCGAGACGGGCGAGACCCAAGTTCCATAAGGCGCGACAGTCGGCATCGATGTTCAATCCAACGCGTTCAATGGGTTGCGGCTATTTGCTCGCGCCGATGTGGGTGGTGATGGCGCTGCGGAAGTCCAGCGGGCCTTCGATGCCGACGATCGGGTCCCAGCGTGAGCCCACCCCGTGGATGGCGACGGTGCCGAAGCCGAACATGCGCCCGAGCAGGCTTTGGTCCACATCGACGCTCTCGACCTTGTCCAGGTTCATCTCGATCGTGTGCAGCGAGAGGATGCCGCGCTTCTGCACCACCCGGACGTTGGTGACGCCGTACTCGGTCGTCGAGCGCGTGAGCGCGCGGGCGATGAGGTGCAAGGCGCCGCCGACGCCCAGGATGACGGCAATTCCGTAGCCGATGAGGGAGAGCTGAGTGTGCGGGAGGGCGACGAAGGTCGCGATCGCCGCGATGGCTGCGACGACAAGCTCCGCGATCGGCGCGAGCAGGATGATCCAATGTGGGCGCGAACGGGCGAGGAGCGTCTCGCCGGGCTGCAGCAGGCTGTCGAGGTACGCCAACGATCTCCCCTTCGCGAAGCTCCTAGGACTTCACGTTCACGTAGCTTCCTGGCGCATCCTCGATCGACTGCAAAGGGCCCTTGCTCGGATCGCGCGCCGGGACCTTGCCCCCCGAGCGCTCGGCGAGCCACGCCGCCCAGTCCGGCCACCAGGAGCCGGGGTGCTCTGTCGCGCCAGCGATCCACGCCTCGACGCTGTCCGGCAGGGCGTCGTTGGTCCAGTGCTGGTACTTCTTGGCCTCGGGCGCGTTGATCACGCCGGCGATGTGGCCGGAGCCGGCCATCATGAACCGCACCGGCCCGCCGAACAGGCGCGCGCCCTTGTAGACCGAGCGGTAGGGGGCAATGTGGTCCTCCTTGCTCGACTGGACGTAGACTGGGATCGTGACCTTGCTCAGGTTCAGCCGCACGCCGGCGAGCTCGAGTTCGCCCTTGGCCAGTTTGTTGTCACGGTAGAACTGGCGCAGGTAGAAAAGGTGCAGCGCCTTCGGCATGCGGGTCTGGTCGGCGTTCCAGAACAACAGGTCGAACGGGCGCGGCTCCTTGCCCAACAGGTAGTTGTTGACGAAGAACGACCAGATCAGGTCGTTGGCGCGGAGGGCGTTGAAGGTGTCGGCCATGGATTGGCCGGACAGCACCCCGCCGCCCTCGTCCATCTTCTTCTCGACGTCGTCGATCCAGGCGTCATCTGTGAACAGCAGAAGATCGCCGGCCTCCGAGAAGTCCTGCTGCGCGGCGAAGAAGGTCGCCGAGGCGATCGGCTCCACGCCCTTGGCGGCCATATGCGCCAGCGCGCAGGAAAGCAGTGTGCCGCCGATGCAATAGCCGACGGCGTTCACCCGCGGGACATGGCACTGGGTCATCACCGCCTGCGTCCCGGCGTAGATGCCCTCGAGCATGTATTCGGCGAAGGTCTTGGCGGCCAGCCGCTGGTCCGGGTTGACCCAGGACGTCACGAACACCGTGAACCCCTGGCCGGTCAGCCAGCGGATCATCGAGTTCTCGGGCCGAAGGTCGAGGATGTAGTACTTGTTGATCCAGGGCGGAAAGATCAGCAGCGGGATCTCGTAGACCTCCTTCGTGGTCGGCGAGAACTGCAGGAGCTCGATCAGCTCGTTCCGGAACACGACCTTGCCCGGCGCCGTCGCGATGTTCTCGCCGACCTTGAAGGGGGTGAAGTCGGTCTGGCTGATCGACAGCTGCCCGCCGCCGCGCTCGAGGTCGGCGGCGAAGTTCTCCATGCCCTTGACCAGGCTTTCGCCGTTTGTGGCGATCACCTCGCGCAGCGCCGTGGGGTTCGAGACGAGGAAGTTCGACGGCGAGAAGGCGTCGGTCAGGGCCTTCATGAAGAACTCGACCCGCCGCTTGGCAAGCGGATCGACGTCCTCGACGCCGGCGACGAGGTCGTTCAGCCAGTTGGACGTGAGCAGATAGGACTGCTTCATCACGTCGAACATCGGACTGTCCGACCAGTCGGGATCGGCAAACCGCCTGTCGCCCTTGGCCGGCTCGACGACGGCGGCGGGCGTTTCCCCGTTCAGCCGCTGGCTGGCCGACCGCCAGAGGTCCATGTAGCGGCTGAACAGGTCGGCCTGCGCCCGCATCAGCCGCTCGGGCCGAGCGGTCAGCTGGCCGATCACGTCAGTCAGCGCCGGCGCGACGTGGAAGGGGTCGGGACTGAGCGCCGCCGGGCGGTCGGCCTGCTTCAGCGCCGCCTCGGCGATCGCGCCCTGGGCGGTAAGCGCCGCGCGCGCCAGGTTGGCCGACAGGGTCTCGAGCGCCTCGCGCTGGGCGCCGGTCAGCACACTGAACGCGGCCTCGGCGCTCATGCCGCCGCCGCTGCTCGGCGCGGCTGGCTCAGGCGCAGGCTTCACTTCGGGTTTCGGCCGCGCCTTGTACGCTTCGGCGGCCGCGCGCGCCGGCTTCGGTCTGCTCTTGGCCCCCTTTTCAGCCATGGCGGCGCTCCGTGGTTCCGGTCGGCGGCGAGGCGGCGACCTTTCGCCGACAGGCATGATCGCATATGACGCTCGCGAGCAAGCCTTCGGACCTTAAAGAAGTGTACGTCAAACGCCTGGCTGAGACGATTCGGGCCGTCCTGCCCGTTGGCGCCGCGCTCGCGGGGCTGAGCCTTTGCGGCTGCAACACGCTGGCGAAGAACAACTACTTTCTGCCGGGCGGCGTCGATCAGCGCTCGGTGGTGGCGGCGCAGGTCACGGCCGTGCAGCACCAACCCGGGCCGATGCCGCAATTCACCGACATGCCGCCCGCGCCGACCGACGTCCGCCCGCTCTCCGCTTGGCGCCAGACGGTCGGCGAGACGCTGGCCGATAAGAGAGCGACCGACGCCGAGATCCGCGAGCATCCCTTCATCCTCGAGGGGACCGAAGCGTTCGCCGCCAGCACGCGTGCGAAGATTCCACCGGAAGACGCCGCTGCGCCGACCGATGCGACCGCCGAGGCCGAAGCCTTCGCCGCCAGCGTCCGCCCAGGGGCGTCCAGCCACCGCCGCGCACGAGCTAAGTCGCCCCCGCCGCCCCGCTAGAGGCGCAGGCGGGGGCCGATCAGCACAGCCTTCGCCTGGAATAGGCGCGCGCCCGCGTCTATTCATCGCTTCAATCCAACGATTCCCGGCCCCCTTAAGGAGGGCCTTTGGCCAATGACCCCCGACTTCCATCGCATCCGGCGCCTGCCGCCGTACATTTTCGAAGAGGTGAACCGCCTCAAGGCCCGCCTCCGCGCCCAAGGCGTCGACATCATCGACTTCGGCATGGGCAACCCGGACATGCCGACCCCGCCGCATATCGTCGAGAAGCTGATCGAGACGGTGCGCAAGCCCAAGACCAACCGCTATTCGGCGTCAAAGGGCATCCCGGGCCTGCGCCGCGCCATGGCCGGCTACTACGCGCGCCGCTTCGGCGTGAAGCTCGACCCGGACACCGAGGTCGTCGCCACGCTCGGCTCGAAGGAGGGGTTCGCCAACCTGGCCCAGGCGCTGACCGCGCCCGGCGACGTGATCATCTGCCCGAACCCGGCCTATCCCATCCACGCCTACGGCTTCATCATGGCGGAAGGCGTGATCCGCCACGTGCCGGCGCTCACGCCGGAGCAGTATCTGTCTGGCGTCAGCCGTGCGGTGCACAACTCCTCGCCGCCGCCTAGCGTGCTCATCGTCAGCTACCCCTCCAATCCCACGGCGCAGTGGGTCGACCTCGACTTCTACAAGGACGCCGTCGCGCTGGCGAAAAAGCACGATATGCTGATCCTGTCGGATGTCGCGTATTCCGAAATCTACTTTGAAAACAATCCACCTCCGTCACTTCTTCAAGTCCCCGGAGCGCGTGATATCGGCGTCGAGGTCAATTCGCTCTCGAAGACCTACGCCATGGCCGGCTGGCGTGTCGGCATGGTGGTCGGCAACGCGCGCCTCTGCGCGGCGCTCGCGCGGGTGAAGTCCTATCTGGACTATGGGGCCTTCACGCCGATCCAGGTCGCGGCCGCGGCGGCGTTGAACGGCCCGCAGGATTGCGTCGATGAGATCCGCGGCATCTACAAGCGGCGGCGGGACGTGCTGGTCGAGTCCATGCAGCGGGCAGGCTGGGAGATTCCCTCGCCGGCGGCTTCGATGTTCGCCTGGGCGCCGCTGCCGGAGGCTTTCCGCGACGCGGGCTCGATGCTGTTCTCCAAGCTGCTGATCGAGGAAGCCGGGGTCGCGGTCGCGCCTGGCGTCGGCTTCGGCGAGTACGGCGAGGGCTATGTGCGCATCGGCCTGGTCGAGAACGAGCACCGGATCCGGCAGGCGGCGCGCAATGTAAAGAAATTCTTACAGCAGTCTGGGCAGATTCTCAGCCGCGTCCGCGACGACGCGCCCGTGCCGGCGCAGTAGGCCGGCGATGGCGAAGAGCACTATGCGCATTGGGATTGCTGGCCTGGGCACGGTCGGCGGGGGCCTGCTGAACCTGCTCGCCGAGCGGCCGGACTTCGCCCCCGCCGGCGCGATCCCGGTCATCGCCGGCGTTTCTGCCCGAACGCGAAGCCGCACGCGCGCCGCCGACATATCCAACCTGCCCTGGTGGGACGACGCCGTGGCGCTCGCCGCCTCGCCCGACAACGACGTCTTCATCGAGCTGATCGGCGGATCGGAAGGGGTCGCCAAAGCGGCGGTCGAGGCGGCGCTCGCGCGCGGCAAGCCGGTCGTGACCGCCAACAAGGCTCTGATCGCCGTCCACGGCGCGGCGCTCGCCGCGCTCGCGGAGGCCAACAACGCCTCCCTGCTCTTCGAAGCGGCGGTCATGGGGGGCACGCCGGCGGTGAAGATGCTGCGCGAAGGCATGGTCGGCGACCAGGTGGAGGCCGTCGCCGGAATCCTGAACGGCACCTGCAACTACATCCTGACCCAGATGGAGGAGACCGGACGGGCGTTTGCCGATGTCTTGGCCGAGGCCCAGCGCCTTGGCTACGCCGAGGCCGACCCGACGACCGACGTCGGCGGCTTCGACGCCGGGCACAAGATCTCCATCCTGGCCGCACTCGCCTTCGGCTGCGCGCCGAACTTCGCCGCCGCCGAGATCGAGGGAATCGACCAGGTCGAGCTCCTGGACATCAACCTTGCGCGCGACTTGGGCTATCGCATCCGCCTGGTTGCCCAGGCCGAGCGTTCGGGCGCCGGCGTGGCCGTCCGCGTGCACCCGGCCCTTGCCCCCCTCGGCCACCCGCTGGCCGAGACGAAGGGGGCGCTGAACGCGCTCTTCATCGAGGGGCGAACCATCGGGCGGATCTTCATCCAGGGACCGGGCGCCGGCGCCGGGCCGACGGCCGCGGCCGTGGCCGCCGACATCGCCGACATCATGACCGGCGCCTCGCGCCCCGTGTTTCAGGCCCCGGCGGGCCGGCTCAAGCCGTTCACGAGCGTTGATGCCAGCCACACGGTCGGCCGCGCGTACTTGCGGCTGCTGGTCAAGGACCAGCCGGGCGTGATCGCGGCGGTCTCGGAGACGCTTGCCGAGGCCAACGTCTCGATCGACAGCTTCCTGCAGAAGCCGGTTCATGATGCCGGCGGCGTGCCGATCGTGCTAACCACCCACGCGACGCCGGAGTCGGCGCTGTTGGAAGCCGTGCGGCGCATCGGCGCGCTTCCGGCCGTCCTGCAGGCGCCCCGCATGTTGAGAATCGCCCGCGTCTGACGGGCGGCAGGAGGGCCTTGTCCATGAGCGCGACCGATCTCGATCGCAGCCTGGTGCTGGAGGCGGTGCGCGTGACTGAGGCCGCCGCCATCGCCGCCTGGAAGCTCGCCGGGCGCGGCGACGAGAAGGCGGCCGACCAGGCCGCGGTCGACGCCATGCGCACGGCGCTCAACACCCTCGACATCGACGGCGAGATCGTGATCGGCGAGGGCGAACGCGACGAGGCGCCGATGCTGTACATCGGCGAGAAGGTCGGTCGCGGGAAGGGCGCTCGGATCGACATCGCGCTCGATCCGCTCGAGGGCACGACGCTCACGGCCAAAGCGATGGCCGACGCACTGGCGGTGATGGCCTGGGCGCCCAAGGGGACGCTTCTGAACGCCCCCGACACCTACATGGACAAGATCGCCTGCGGGCCCGGCTACAAGGACGGCGTCATCGATCTCGAGGCGCCGGCGGCTGACAACGTCAGGGCGCTGGCCAAGGCCAAGGGCGTCAAGCCGAACGAGATCACCGTCTGCGTGCTCGACCGCCCCCGGCACGCCGAGATCATCGCCGGCCTGCGCGACGTTGGCGCGCGCGTCAGGTTGATCACAGACGGCGACGTGGCGGGCGTGATCAACACGTCCGATCCGAAGACGGGCATCGACCTCTACATGGGCCAGGGCGGCGCCCCGGAAGGCGTGCTCGCCTGTGCGGCGCTGAAGTGTGTCGGCGGCCAGTTCCAGGCTCGGCTGGTGTTCCGCAACGCCGATGAGCGGGGCCGCGCCGCGCGTATCGGCATCACCGACTTCGACCGGGTCTATTCCCTGCACGAGATCGTGCGCGCCGACGCCATCTTCGCCGCCACTGGCGTCACCAAGGGCGCATTGCTGGACGGCGTGCGCAACGAAGACGGCTTCGTGCACACCCACTCGCTGGTGATGAACTCCGCCAGCCGCACCGTCCGCCAGGTCCGGATGCAGCGCCCGGTCTAGGGCTGGGTCGCTAAGTCCCCGACCACTGCCGGACGGGGCCGACGTCGACGTGAACGAAATCCGATTGCGGATAGAAGCCCACACCGCCGGCGCTCAGGCTCAAGGCGGCGCGATGCAGGTTGCGCAGGTCGACCCCGTCGATGCGTATGTCCGACGCCTTGCCGAGCAGGTGCTGGCTGTGCGCCGCCACCTGGTGGCTCTCGGCGTGCAGCATCGCGTTGGTGGCGGGCGAGCGGAAGCCGCTCACCAGCTGGACCGGGCGGTTCACCTCCAGCTTTCGCTGGACCGCGTGCAGAACGTCGAACAGGCGCGGGTCCATGGCGTGCTCCTCGCCGTTCCGCCAATCGCGCATCACCCGCATGGCCTCGGCCAAGGCGTCGGGCACGTAGCGGCCGGATTCCCAATAGACGGTATCCAGCACGTCGCCCGTGTGCAGATTGTGGATGAGCGCCCGGCGGACCTGACTGGCCGACGACCCGGCCGTGGCCCGCGGCCCGGGCGGTACGCTTCTATCGAAGGCCTTCAGGGCCGCGCTCGGGCGAGCGATAGCCGTCCCCCCTGCGCTCGCCGCAAGGGCAAGGAAAGTACGCCTTCCAACTGACATCGAACCGCATTCCTCCCGGCCCCCGCCGTCTGCGCCCCTTTCGATCGCGGCCGGAAGTGCTCACGGCGACGGCGGTTTTCAACAGTGTCAGACGCTCATGCGGCCAGACGCCGCAGCTTGCGTGGCTGACGGTTGGCCGGCGATGTCATCGACGGCGCATGTCGAATATCGGCAGAGGTTGCCTGCCACCGCCGCCAAGCAGTTCGCCCACGGGCGAAGACGATCCAGAGCGTTCAATCAGCCGGCGATGAGCCCTAAGGTGATTGAGGCGCTGGTGTTTCAGCTCAAGTCGCCGCGCTCATCTTCATTGCCGTGTTTTCGCCAAGATTAACCAATACGCGGGGTTGACGGCCGCGGGCTGTAGCGCCGTGCCGCTAAGGCAATCTCTCAGAAAACAGGGGTGGACGAGATGTGGAAGACGACGGCAGTAGGCCTCGTGATGCTCGCCGGACTGGCGGTCACGGGCTGCGCGACGGAGGACTACGTCAATCAGCACGTGGCGACGGTGCAGACCCAGGTGACCGATCTAGCGGGTCACCAGAAGGACCAGGACACGCACCTGGGGCAGCTCGATCAGACGACGCAGGACGCGCTCAGCCGCGCCGACGCGGCGGGCAAGCTCGCCGAGGGCAAGTTCGTTTATTCGATGGTGATGTCCGATGACAGCGCCCATTTCCCGATCAATGGTTCGACCCTGTCGGCCGACGAGACCGCGCGGCTGACCGACTTCGTCAACCGGCTGAAGAGCGACAACAAGAACGTCTATCTCGAGATCCAGGGCTATACGGATGCGACCGGCTCAACGGCCGGCAATCTCCGGCTTGGCCAGGATCGCGCCGAGGCCGTGCGGCGGTTCTTGAGCGAGCAGGGCGTGGCGCTGAACAGGATGTCGACCATCTCCTACGGAGAGGATCATCCGGTGGCGCCCAACAACACCCACGCCGGCCGCGCGCAGAACCGCCGCGTCGTTGTGGTCGTGCTGGACTAAGGTTCTTCGGCGCCGCGGAAGCGGCGCCATCCTTTTCGACCACCAAGGTCGCCAAGATTGCCAAGGGTGCAACCGGATCTGCCGCGCCGAAGCTTCGACCTTGGCGTCCTTGGCGAACTTGGCGGTTAAGTTGGGCGGCCGTCGCCGCCCGAGCGTGCGCCTATCGGGCGCCGGCGCCAGGGTGGGGGACCAAGAGGTCGGACCAGCGCCACGCGCCTGACCCGACGACCAGCCGGGCGCCGCCGTTGGCGGCGATGACCACCAGCCCGTGCATCGGCTGGGCGCGGCAGGCCTGCGGCGAAAAGGCGATGTCCCACATCATCGCCTGGCGGACGGCGGTCAGCCCCTTGCCGTCCTCGCCATCGATCCACACCCAGTCGCCGTTCCAGACCAGGACGGCCTTGCCGGCGAAACCGGAGACCGCGCTTTGCACCAGGCGGTCGTGGCCGAGATCCTGCTCGAGCCGCCGCGCCATGTTGCAGCCGCCGTCACCGCCGCCGGAGGCGGCGGTCGCGGCGCCGGCGAGCGCGGCGTTGCTAAGGCCTCGCGCGACGTCGGCGCTCTGGCCCGTCTCGGCCGCGGCCAACGAAGCCGCCGGCGCCGGCCTTGGCGTCGGCCGCACGAAGCTCCGCTGCGCATGCGCCGCCGCCGGCGCGGTCTTGGCTGGGGTCGGCGGGGTTGGATCGACGGCCGGCGGCGGCAGCGTGACCAGCGCAACGGTCATCGCCGGCGGGTCATAGGCCGGCGGCTCCGGCTTCGCCCAGGCGGCGAACAGCGCGAGCCCGACCACGAGGTGCCCGGCGATGCTGGCGGCGGCGATGCCGAGCGCGCGCGATCGCCTCGCCGGTCGCCGGCGAGCCGCCAACGCGCGCTCGGCATGATGTTCCTGACCCCACCGCATTGATTTATCTGGCCGAACCTAGCCTTAAAACCCGTTTACCAGGATATTGCATAAAGCGTCAGGATCGTGGCGGCGGGTCAGTCTTCCTGCGCGGCGTGGCCCGTTTGCAACAGCACAGCTTCCATCTGCTGCTGCCGCGTCCTGGCAGCATGGCGTCGCGCAAGCGGCGAAGCCAGCTTCCCCCCTGGCGCCGCAGGGGTGACAAGGGTGGGGTGGATGATTCGGACCATGCGGCCTTCCTTGGCGTCTCGCGCTCGCTCACCGGGCGGCCGTGGCGCGAGCGGGCGGCGGATGCGTCGCTGGCGCGCCGACACGCCCAGGCGCTGGCGCTAAGCGAGCCTCTGGCCCGGGCGCTCGCGGCGCGCGGGGTCTCGGCCGAGGGCGCGCAGGACTATCTGGCCCCGACGCTCAAGGCGCTCTTCCCCGACCCCTCGAGCTTCCTCGACATGGACCGCGCCGCCGAGATTCTCGTCGACGCCGTCGTGCGCGACCGGCCGTGCGTGGTCTTCGCCGACTACGACGTCGACGGCGCGACCAGCGCCGCCCAACTCGTCCGCTGGTTCCGCGCCATGGGCCGCGAGCTGCCCATCTACGTCCCCGACCGCATGACCGAGGGCTATGGGCCGAGCCCCGCGGCGTTCCAACATATCCGCGCCCAGGGCGCCGAGCTCGTCGTTACCGTCGATTGCGGCGCGGCGGCCTATGACGCCATAGCGGCTGCGGCCGAGATCGGCCTCGAGGTGGTCGTCATCGACCACCACCTGATGCGCGAGACCGCGCCGGCGGCGGCCGCGGTCGTCAACCCGAACCGCCCGGGCTGTCCTTCGGGCCAGGGCGTGCTCGCCGCCGCCGGCGTGACGTTCGTGCTGCTCGCGGCGCTGAACCGCGAAGCCAGGCGCCGCGGCCTGTTCGCGGCGACGCCCGAGCCCGACCTTCGCCAATGGCTCGACCTGGCGGCGCTCGGCGCGGTCTGCGACGTCACCGCCTTCACCGGCTTCAACCGCGCGTTGGTCGGCCAGGGGCTGAAGGTGATGTCGGCCTGGGGCAATCCGGGCCTGAGGGCGCTGCTCGAGGTCGCCGGCGCGAAGGGCCCGGCCAGCGTCTTCCATGCCGGCTTCATCTTGGGCCCACGCATCAACGCCGGCGGGCGCATCGGCCGCTCGGACCTGGGCGCGCGGCTGCTTTCCACCGATGACGCGGAAGAGGCCCGTGCTCTGGCGCTCGAGCTCGACGCCCTGAACGGCGCGCGCAAGGACGTCGAACGGGCGATCCTCGACGAGGCGATCAAGCTGACCGACCGCGAGACCAACCTGGATCCGGCCGCGCCGGTCCTGCTCGTCGCCGCCGAAGGCTGGCATCCGGGCGTGATCGGGATCGTCGCCAGCCGCCTGCGCGAGCGCTACCGCAAGCCGGCCATCGTGGTCGGCCTCGATCCGGTCACCAACATCGGCAAAGGCTCCGGCCGCTCGCAACCCGGGGTCAACCTGGGCCGCGCCGTGCAGGCGGCGTTCGACCAGGGCCTCTTGATGAGCGGCGGCGGCCACGCGATGGCCGCCGGTCTGACCGTCCGCGGCGACGCCATCCCCGAGCTGCGCGCCTTCCTGTGCGAGACGCTCAAGGATGAGCGCGTAGAGGCCGAAGCCGCCGAGGCGGTGGAGATCGACGCCGTGCTCACCGCCCGCTCGGCCACGCGCCCGCTCTGGCAGGACTTCGAGCGGCTGCAGCCCTACGGGCCAGGCAACCCCGAGCCGCTGTTCGCGCTCGCCGACGTGCGCATCGACGAGCCCACGTCCATGCGCGGGGACCATATCCGCTGCCAGTTGGTCGACGCATCGGGCGCGCGACTGCGCGCCGTGGCCTGGCGCTGCGGCGCAACGGAGCTCGGCAAGCGCCTCGCCGCCGGCGGTCAGCTGCATGTCGCCGGCCGGCTCAAGCCCGACGACTATAACGGCCGCACAGGCGTGCAGCTGGAGATCGAAGACGCCGCCGACCCGCGGCGCGCGGCCTAGCGCTGCTCGCCTTGCGAAGGCAGGATGACGCGGATATATCCGCGCTTCCCGAACGACCTGCGGTCCCTTCGTCTATCGGTTAGGACACCAGATTTTCAATCTGGGAAGAGGGGTTCGACTCCCCTAGGGACTGCCAGGGGTCAGCCTTAAGCCATTGAAATAGAGCGATCATTTTCATCGGTCGGAGACCTCACCCCAACGTTCACCCCAACGTCTCTGCGGCTCAGGCGCTTGCCCGGATCGCGAGAAGCAGTTACGGACGTAACGCTGTTCATAGCGATCTGCAAGTGATATTACGGTGGCCGTAACTGTAAGAGGGCGAAATGGCCAACCTGACAGCGGCCGCCTGCCGAGCGGCACGAGGCATCCTCAAATGGTCTGTGCGCGACCTGGCGCGCGAGGCCGGCGTGTCGCCGACGACTGTGAATCTGCTCGAGGCTGAGCGCCCCTACCGGGGCGAAACCGCCGAAAAGATCGTCGAGGCCTTTGAGGCAAACAGCGTCGAGATCACCAACGAGAGGGGCAGTGGCGCCCGCCTAGCGTTCTTCACGGCCCGGCCCCACCAGCGGGAAGATGGTTCATGGGCCGTGCTGGCCCATTGGAAGGCCGGGGATCCGGCCTATGTCCTGACAGTCAAGGTTGCGGCACGAGAGGCCGACGACGCTGAGGTCCACGACGAGGCGTACATCGCGAAGGCGATGCGGCGCGCAATCGACGGCGTCCTGCGACAGACCGGCGACGACAAGCTGTCTGCGGGCATCCTCCCGCAGCTGAGGGGCTCGTGGCGCCTACAGGAAGCGCCCGGCGTGCCTGGGCTCTTCACGGCGACAGAGCAGCCGCCGGGCGGCGGCGCACGGTCTCTCACTGCGACTCTCGATCAGGTCGCCGCGTCATTGCGAGCCGAGGGGTGCATTCCGAGCCGCTACGATCCGACCCGGTGGTGGAAGCCTTGAATCACGCGAGGAACCGCCAGAAGCCCAAGCGCAAGAAAATGCCGGTCTGCCGCTCTTGAACGCCGAAGCCGTCGGTCATCAGGACGAAGTGCCAATCCGGCTTCGGCGGCGGCAAGTGCCCGTGCTCGGCCAGTACCTTTGTGAGATATGTCGGTGACGTCGCAAGCTCATCCACAAGCCAACGGATGGCTTTGCGAAGCCCAATCGCATCCAACGATGCAACTGTCGCGGTCCCCGCCGTCGACACGCCGGTGGGAATGTAGACGCGCTCATCGATCGTCAAAGCCGTGGAAATGCCGGCCGATCGGTTGAGGCCAATGTCTTCTGAGCTGGACTCGTGCGCCAGGCCCAAAGCCCCCTTCGCCTCGCCGATCAATCCGGCAGCTGGCCACTCTCGGACAATGGTTTCGACCACGCCTCGGTCGCTCCAACTCCCATGCTTGAAGATGTCGACCAAGTAGGCGTCATCGGGCCGGAACACGGCGAAGAGCAGGGGGCCTGTCCTGGTGACGAAGCCGTCCGCCTCCACGGTTGTGGACAGATGGAGATGGTGGACGCCCCAGTCGTTCAGCAGAAGATCGAGATCCCGCTGGGCTAGAAGCTTCTTTGGACCCGTCTGAGGGGCCTGGTATCCAATCGTCATCGCTCGACTTAGATGAGGCTGAAGATCGGCGCCCGTTGAGATCTCCGCGATCAGTGCGTCCACTGCGCCCTTGTACTGCGCCGAGCTCCGTAGCGGGTTCGCGTTCAGCTTGGCCGAGACATGTACCTTACGCGGCCGCGCGCGCACTCCACGGCTTAGCCAGTTGAGATAGCGAACGACCAACTCCTGCGTGCTCAGCGCGGCAAGAGAGGCAGCTTCGGCGGGCTTGTGCGGCAGCGTCGAAAGGACGTGGTCGTGGATGTCTTGGTCGATGTTCATGTCGCCGGACGTTTCGCACTGGGCATCACGACATGCAACCAGCGGTCTGACTCGCTTGTCGGCTCTCAGGCGACCCGCAATCGACTCGGCGACGTGCTAAAGGGAGCCGACGTCCCGGGATCGCAAGCGCTCGGAGCCAGGCCATCGCCATCTTGACCGTAACCTATGCCCAGGGCGGCCTGCTTGACGCCGTCGTCGGAGGGGTGATCGCGGGAGTGTTCACGCTAGGCGGCGGCTTGCTCGCGTACCGCGCAGGCATCGTGCAGGCGCGGCGAACCAAGGAAGCTGGCGACGAACAGGTCCGGGCCCTCGACGAACAACTCGCACACCTAAGGGCGGCCGAGTCTCAACGGGATCAGCGCGTGAAGCACAGTCTTCTGATGGCCCTGTCGATGGAGGCTTCGCGCGCCAACATGATGGTCCAACAGCTTCCTACTCAAGGTTTCGCGGCCGGAACTGACATCGGGACCCGAGTGTCGGTCGCGCGATCCTTCGCGATCAGCCCGAACGTGGAAGTCCGCCGCAACGCTGATCTCGATGCACTCGTTTCAGAAAAGACGGCCGTCGCGGCACGGACCTTGGTGACCAGGATGGATCAGCTGAACGTCGTCCTGATGAAGGTTGCGAGCTTCGGGGAACTCCGCGGGCCGGAGGTCGACGAGCGGCTAGCGGCGCTGAGGTCCGCTGCCGTCGAACTAGAGCAGGCGGTGTCGCTAGAACTCGATGCCGCCCCTTTTCGACGTGTCGGGAGGAATCCTTAGCGTGGTGCCGCGTGCCAAAGGGAGGCGATCCAGGGCCAAGCCGCCGCCGCGGCC
>DATNIH010000063.1:0-2889 GCA_035604515.1 Caulobacteraceae bacterium
CCACTTGGCGAGGATCGCTGTCAGCACCTCGGGCTTGTCCGTAGGGACGAAGACGCGAGGGGCGTAGTTGATGATCTCAACGAAGCAGCCAAGCACGGTGAAGACCGACCGCTGCGAGGCGGCCCCGACGATCTCCAGCCGGTAGCGATCCATCACCTTCGCCCGGCGCAGCCACAAGCCGCCCGCCAGCGCGATCGAGGTGTTCTCGGTGAGCACCATCTGGGCCGCCGTCTCGCCGTTGCCCACGGCTGAGGCCGTGTCGGTCAGGCCGAGGGCGATCTTCAGCCCGGGGACCTGGCCAACGTCGAGAACCCGACCAAGCCAGCGCCGGCCGTCCGGGGCCTTGAGGCGGCGAACATTGGTCTGCTTCGACGGCAGGCTGCTCCAGACCGGCAGGAGCAACCCGGTCACGAGCACCAGCTGGCGGGTGTGCCAGGGATCGGCCCCCGCCACCTCGGCGTCCCATGTCGCCCGCCAGACCGCTTCAGCCACCGGCTCCCACGCCGATTCCTCATAGACCTTCAGGGGCGCTACGCTCCGCTTCTCCGGGCGAATGATGCGGACCGCCGGGACCAAGCGGTCGTCGTCATCGGTCGTGGTCAGGCCCTTCACCGCGACGCCGGCGCGTTGGGACTTGGCGTTGACGACGTACTCGAGCGCCAGCGGGTCCAGGCCCACCAGGGCCTCGGTCGACGTCGTCATCACCCGGCGCGTGCGGACCTGGAAGGTGATGATCTTGGTCTGCGCTCCCGTCAGACTGTCAGTGCGGATCACCTCCTCGGAGACCACGCCGAGGTCATCGGCAATGATGTCCTCCATCCCCCGGTCCAACGCACCCGACGAGGCAGCCCGCTCCAGGATGCTGCTGAGGATCTGGTCGAACGCCACGAAGAGGGCGTTCTGGTCCTCGATCCGCAGCGCCAACAGCCGGTTGAGGAAGGTGTTCATCGGCGGCATGTCGTCGGACTTCTTCAGCTCGCCGTCGGCGCCCAGCAGCCGAAGGCCGGTCTTGTGCTCGAAGCTCGCCCTGTCCATCGCCTCGACCGTGCCGAAATGCAGCGCGACGAAGAAGGCCTGCAGCGCCCGATGCGCCCAGGGGCTTTCGAGATTGTCCTCGGCCCTGAAGAGGCCAGCGCCGGCCGTTCGGCGCTCGCCCCGGGTGAGGGCGCCCAGGCTGTCGAGCCGTCGGGCGATCGTGGAGAGGAAGCGCTTCTCGCCGTGGATGTCCGTCGTCACCGGACGAAACAGCGGCGCGTGGGCCTGGTTGGTGCGGTGCGAGCGACCCAGGCCCTGGATGGCCGCGTCGGCGCGCCAGCCGGGCTCGACCAGGTAGTGGGCCCGCCGGCTCTGGTTCAGGGCGTTCAGGTCGGCGTGGTAACTGCGGCCGGTGCCGCCGGCGTCCGAGAACACCAGCACCCGCTTCTTGCCGGCCATGAAAGCGTCGGTCTCGGCCTTGGCCGCCGAGGCGCTGCGGCGCTCGACGACCCGGCGGCTGTCACGCAGGACGACCCGGCGCGAGCGGCCGGTGATCTCGGCCACGTTGTCCGTGCCCAGCGCGTCCA
Organism: Caulobacteraceae bacterium; assembly: GCA_035604515.1. Lineage (GTDB taxonomy): Bacteria > Pseudomonadota > Alphaproteobacteria > Caulobacterales > Caulobacteraceae > Acaudatibacter. The sequence goes on from DATNIH010000063.1 coordinate 1,563, forward strand.
GCACCGCGTCCAGCACGCCTGGGACGGCGGGCAGGCAGGCCAGATGGACGACGAGCTCCTCCCGCAACCGGAGCGCCTCCTGGCTCAGCACCGGGCGGCCTTCGACCATCACCGGGACCATGGTCACGTTGCCGTCCTCGTCCTCGATGGCGTCCATCGCCGCGACAGGGAACGCGCCCATCAGATAGTCGAGCACCTGGTCCTTGGGCGTCATGTCGATGGTGAGGTTGTTCCACTCCTCCGGCGGTATCTCCGCCAGCCGCCGCTCCATCACCGCCTCATTGGTCGAGACGATCTGGACCACGGCGGAGCGGCCCTCGGCGAGGTCCTGGCGGATCGAGGCGATCAGGGTCGGGGCCTTCAGGCCGGCGAGCAGATGGCCGAAGAAGCGCAGCTTCGCCCCCTCGAAGGCCGACAGCACGGCCGAGGCGGCCTGGCCGCTCTTGGCCTTGCCGTCCTCGGTGATTCCCACGGCCTCGAGCGCGGCGCGGAGATTGTGATGGATCAGCTGGTATGCGTCGGCCCAGGCGTCCCAGATCTCGACGTCCGCCGGCGAGAGCGGGTGGCGCAGCGCCTCGTATTCCACGCCGTCGAACGACAGCGAGCGGGCGATGTAGAGCCCCAGCGCCTTCAGCTCGCGCGCGATCAGCTCCATGACCGCGACGCCGCCCTTCTCGACGGCGTCCATGAAGGCTTCGCGGGTCGGGAACGGCGCTTCCGGGCCGCCCCAGAGGCCGAGCCGGGAGGCATAGGCCAGGTTCTCCGGCGTGGTCGCCCCGGTGGCCGAGACGTAGAGGATCCGGGCGCCTGGCAGCCGGTTCTGCAGCGCCAATCCGGCCATGCCCTGCAGCGAGGCCTTCTTGGGCCCGCGCGAGCCCTTGCCGCCGCCCGCGGCGTTGGCCATGGCGTGCGCTTCGTCGAAGACGATCACGCCGTCGAAGTCCGCTCCCAGCCACCCGACGATCTGGTCGAGCCGCGAGAGACGCTCGCCCCGCGCCGGCTGGCGCAGCGTGGCGTAGGTGGTGAAGAGGACGCCCCGATCCATCCGGATCGCGTCGGCCTGCTTCCAAGCGCTCTGCGGGGTGATGTCGGACGCCGCGCCGCCGATGGCGCCCCAATCGCGGCGCGCGTCCTCCAGAAGCGCATCGTTCCGCGAGAGCCACACCGCCCGCGTGCGGCCCTGGGCCATGTTGTCTGCGATGACGCCGGCGATCTGGCGGCCCTTGCCGCAGCCGGTGCCGTCGCCGAGGAAGAAGCCTCGGCGGAACTGGACCGCGCCCTCGGTCCCGTCCGCCACCAGGATCACCTGATGAGCGGCCTCGCCGAG
>DATNIH010000064.1:0-15863 GCA_035604515.1 Caulobacteraceae bacterium
GTGATCGAGGCGGCCAAGACCAAGCCGTTCGGCTACATGCCGTTCTATCCGGGACCGGGCCTTGGCGGGCACTGCATCCCGATCGATCCGTTCTACCTAACCTGGAAGTCGCGCGAGTTCGACATGCCGACCCGCTTCATCGAGCTGGCGGGCGAGATCAACCTGGCCATGCCGCGCTATGTGATCGCCAGGCTCGAAGCGGCGCTGGATGAGCGCCTGGCGAAGTCGCTCGGATCGGCGCGGATCCTGATCATCGGTCTCGCCTACAAGCGCAATGTCGCCGACGTGCGCGAGAGCGCGACGTTCAAGTTGCTGGAGCTGCTGGAAGCGCGCGGCGCCACGACGAACTTCCACGATCCGCACGTGGCGGCGATACCGCCCACCCGCCAATACGCCAGCTTCGCCGGGCGCCGCTCGACCGCGCTATCGCCCGAGACGATCGCGGCGCACGACGCGGTGCTGATCGCCACCGACCACGACGCCGTCGACTACCAGCTGATCGCCCGCGAAGCTCGCCTGGTCGTCGACACCCGCAACGCCCTCGGGCGCCGCGGCGTCGCCGCGCCGGGCGTCGTCAAGGCCTGACGCTGCGCCGACGGCCGCGCCGGGGGGCCTCGGCGTCCGGCCTCCAGGCGGCGATGGCGCCGCAGGCGAACGCGAACAGCACCGCGATCGCCTCCGTGCGCAGCGGGTAGTCGACCGCCGAGTGGGCCAGCAGCAGGGCGGCGAGCACTGTACAGGCGGCAGCCAGGCTGCTCCCGCCCGCAGCGATGCGGCGGCGCCAGATCAGCACGGACCGCCGCGCGAACCACCCGGCGAAGGCGAGGAAAATCGCCGCGCCCGCCAGCCCGGTCTCGAGCCAAAGCTCGAGGTAGTCGTTGTGGGCGTGGTTGAAGTAGAGCGGATTGACCTGCGCCAGCGGCTCGGCGCCATCGTAGATCGCCTGGAACGAGCCGACGCCAGAGCCGAGCGGCAGATAATCCTGGGCCGCGCGCATCACCACCGGCCATCCCTCGAAGCGAAGCTCCCCGCCGGTCTCGAACCGCTGCGTGATCGCGCCCAGGCCGAGGAACAGCACCGCGGCGATCGCCAGTGCGGCGCCGGCCGCCAGCGCCGCCGCGGCGCGCCAACGCCGCCGCACCGCATCGCCGCGCAGGACGATCGCCGACGAGCCCGCGAGGGCGACGGCCACCAGGACGACGCCGGCGCGTGAATGGGTCGCGGCGACGCCGACGATGGCGATGAACACGTAGAGGGCCGCCGCCAACGCGGGAAACAGCCGCGGGCTGTCGAAGCGCCAATCGAAGCGGGCGGCGAACATGGCGGCGATCGGCAACAGGCAAAGCAGGAATGAGGCCTGGTGGTTGCGGTTCGAGAAGAAGCCGACCGGCGAGCCGGCATTGGTCACCGTGTAGAGGTAGAGCGCGCTATCCGGTCCGCCCAGCATCTGCGCCGCGCCGAGACCAAGGCTCGCCACCGCCAGCGCCAGCCACAGCGCCGCCAGCACTCGTCTATGCCGATCGGTGAGCATGAGCCCGCCAAGGAACATCGCCACCGGCGGCGCCAGCGCCAGCAGCGAGCGCCAGGTCTGCTGCGGGGCGAGGCTGAACGGCAGCGACGGGCGCCCGAGGCCTGCGGCGCCCAGCGCCTCTACCACCAGGCCGCGCCCCGGCAGCTGTCGCCAGACCCCATAGGGCAGCGGCGCGATCTGCAGGACCGGCACGAGGACGATGACGGCGAGCAAGCCCAGCGGGAAGGCCGAACCCGCCGGCGCCGCTCCGGCTGCGACGAGGTAGATAGCGACGAACAGCAGCGGCAGGCTGGCGAGTTCGACCACCATCAGGCTGAGCGCATTGGTCTGGCTCGCGCCGCCGAACACGGCCGAGACCAGCCCCAGCAGCAGCGCGCCGGCGAAGACCGCGGTCTCGGTCTGCCGCGCCGGCGCCCAGGCGCGCCGGAGCTCCTCCAGGGAACGGCGCCAGGTGACGACGAAGCCGCGGCCTATCCGCTCCAGCGGCTCGATCGACACCAACGGCCCTCCTGGCCTTGCTCCTGGAAAGATTGCATACCGCGCCCTGCGCCTTGACCCAACGCCGCAGCGGACCTTGACCGTCGTTGCCGCGTTGTCAGAGAGAGCGCCGCCAAGATTGACCCGAATGACCCCCGCCGATCCCGCCAACGCTGAGGTCAACGCCGCCACGGCGTCGCCGCGCACCTATGCGGTCGGCGACGTGCACGGGCGGCTCGATCTGCTGCGCCTGGCGGTGGACGCGATCGCGGCCCACGTGGGCGATCGGCCGTTCCGGGTGGTGTTCCTGGGCGACTACGTCGACCGCGGTCCGGACAGCCGGGGCGTGGTGGATTTCCTGATCGACCTGCAACGCCGCTGGCCGGTGACCTGCCTGAAGGGAAACCACGAGGAGCTGATGCTCCAGGCCGTGACCGAGCCCGGCAATCGCCGGCTCGAGCGCTGGCTGGAATACGGCGGCGAGCAGACGCTGGAATCTTACGGCATCGGCGGGCAGGACGATTTGGCCGGCGTGCCGGCCGAGCATCTGCGCTGGATGGCCGGCCTGCCGCGCACCACCGGCGACAAGCACCGCATCTACGTCCACGCCGGGCTCATGCCCGGCCTGCCGGCGCACCGGCAGAAGGATGAGACCTGCCTGTGGATTCGCGAGCGCTTCCTGCAGGCGCGGGCCAGCGAGTTTGAGGCGCACATCGTGCACGGGCACACCCCCGTCTGGGAGGGTAAGCCCGACCCCGCCGAGCCGGAATTGCTGGAGCACCGCACCAATATCGATACCGGGGCGTTTGCGACCGGCGTGCTCTGCGTCGCCGTGTTCGATGCCGAGACGCCGGGCGGTCCGATCGAACTGCTGAAGGTGACGGGCGAGCGCACTGCCAGCATGATCCCCGATCCGCCCGATCCGACCTCTCCCCCACCGGCGGAGACGCCTCGCCGTCGCCGCGGTCTGGGAAGGTGGTTCAGCCGCGGAAAGGGCGGTGACGCCGCTGGCTAGCCGTCGGGTGCTGGCTGCGGCCTGCGTCGTGCTCTGCGCTTGCGGCGAACTACAGCCGGCCGTCAGATTGCCGGCGGCGCATCCCTCCGCGCCCGCCGCGGCGGCGCCAACCACCCAGGACATCGGCCTTGGCGGCGGGTGGGACCGATCGCTCGCCGGGCTCCGAACGCAAGACCAGCGGGTGGCCGACGTGGCCTACAGGATCGTTACCGCCAGCGTCGCCCTCTGCGCCGACCAGGCGCCGCAGGCCGGTCTGGTGCTGCAAAACGCGCTCGAATACAGCCCGCGCTTGCGCGCCGCCGCTAAGGCGGCGCTCCACCTCGACGATCGGCCGGCGGTCGAGGCCATCGCCGCCAGCAGCCCCGCCGCGCTGGCGGGCGTGCAGCCGGACGATGTCTTGCTGGCGATCGACGACCAACCGCTGCCGCTCCCGTCCGCGTCACAGGCCCCGGGTCGCCCCGACGCGCGGCCGGCCACCTATGCGCCGATCGAGGCGGCCCAGGCGCGCCTCACTGAGGCGCTGAGAGGCGGCGGCGCCACGATCACCCTGCGCCGCGGCGACGCCACGCTGCGGCTCGGCATCGTGGGCCAGCCCGGCTGCGCCTATGACGCCCAGGTGCTGCCCGGACCCAGGCTCAGCGCCTCCGCCGACGGCCGGCACGTGTTCATCTCGGCGGCGCTGGTCGACTACGCCCGGTCGGACGACATGCTGGCCCTGGTCCTGGGTCACGAGTTCGCCCACGACGTGCTGCGCCACCGCCAGCGGCTCGACCAGGTCGGCTACCGTGCGCTGGGTGATCTGGGATCGACCCCAGCCAGCCTCAGGCTGGCGGAGAAGGAAGCCGACTACGTTGGCCTCTATCTGACCGCCCGCGCCGGTTACGACATCTCGCAGGCGCCGCAGTTCTGGCGGCGGTTCCCGGACGCCGATGGCGATCTGAGCTGGTCGCACCCGGGCGCGGCGGAACGGGCGGCGAGCCTTGCCGCCACGCGCGACGAGATCCTCGGCAAACTGAAGTCAGGCCAGCCGCTGCTTCCGAATTCGATCGGCTGAGCGGATACGAAAAGACCGCGCGGGGGGCCCCGTGCGGTCGAATTTCGCTCGTCTTGGTAGGCGGCGGCTTAAGGGCTGACTGGCCGGCCGTGGGCGTGGCCGCCTTCGGACAATCCCCAGATGAACAGGCCACCAACCAGGATGGCGCCGAGGGCGAAGAAGGCGCTGCCGCTGCCGGTGAGACCGTTGGCCGTGTCGCTCTGCGAACCGACGCGGTCGCCGAGGTTGACCACGGCGCTGTCGGTGGCCGCGGCCTGGCCGGCGATCAGCATCGCGCCGATGGCCGTAGCGACAAGGTACTTCCGCATCAGTTGCACCCTTGGTGGAGGCCAGACCCGTCTCGAATACTCTGGATATCTAAAGGAATCATACCCCACAAGCAAGGCGCCGAGAGCCCTGATCAGTGGCTAACGCCCGCTGCGGCGGGCGCCCCGGCGACCGGCGTGATCGTGAGGTCGTCGTACCATGCCGCGACGTCGGCGGGCATGTCGCCCGGCGCCGCTGAGAGCGCCAGCCATTGGGCCGGACACCCGGCGTCCGGCACGCTGACCTGCACGGCGAAGCCGCGCCATTGCCCCTTGGCGGCGGGCGTCGCGGCGCTGCCAAGCACCTGTCCCGTGGTGGCGCAGAGTACGCCCCAGGCCAGCATCTTGGGTTCCGCGGCGCCCTCGCTGTAGACCCGGCCGCTCAGGCGGTAAGCGCCGGGCGGCAGGATCAGCATCTGCCGCACCGGCTTCGGCATCGATACGCCGTCGTACTCGACCCGAAGCGCCTGCCCGTGTCCCCCATCCGGCGCCGACGCGATCGCGGCCGTCCAGCCGACGCCGTTGTCGAAGGTCCAGTCGAACGGCGTCTGACCGGGCGTTCGCTCGAAGTCGCCGTCGTAGACGAGGCCGGTCTGGCCGGCGCCATGCGTGAGGTCGCGCCACGCCTGCGCCGCCTCGGCGAACTTCTGCGCGCCCACCAGACTGCGCAGGAAGACCGCCAGTTCGTCGTCGGTCGGCGGCGTTGGTCCCTTCGCCAACCGGCTCAGCAGCGCATGGGCGACGTCGGTGGCGGGCGGCTGGGCGTGAACGCTCAGGTAGGCGATGAACGGCCCGCGCCAGATCGGGTTCTGGGCGAGGTGGCGCGCCAGGGCGTCCGTCGTCCGCGGATCTCGCGCAACGACCGTCACGGCGGCGAGCACCGGCGCGGGCACGGCGTCCTCGCGGCGCATCAAGGCGTCCGCGTGGTTCAGCGCGGCCTCGACATCCCCGGCGAGCAGCATCCGTCGGAACAGCCAGATCTGCGTCAGCACATCGCGCCAGCCGAGTTTGCCGGCGAGCGTCATCGCCGCATCCGCCTGCGGCTGATGTCCAAGCTGGTCCATGGCGAAGCCGTAGGTGGTCAGCGCCGAGGCGTTGAGCGGTTCGAGTTGCAGGGCGCGGCCGGCGAGCCGCACGGCGCCGTCTCGGTCGTGACCGACCAGCCGCTTTCTCGCCAGCGCCGCCACCGCGTCGGAGGAGTCGCCGCGCCACAACACCGCGAGCTCGGGGTCGGACGCCTCGAAGTGGTCCGAGACGCCCTGGGTGACGAACTGGCCGCCCAGCCAGACCATGGCGATGGTGAGCACGAAGCCGACGAAGGTCGGCGGCGAGCGTCGAGCGGCGGGCGGCGCCTCTCGGCCAGGTGCGTCAAGGTTCACGGGCGTTTCACGCCGCCGGCGGGGTTTTCCGCGAGCGCTCCTGCGTCAGCACTGCAGGCTGGTTCGCCGCCGTCTGCGGCTCCTTGCGGCCATACTGGTAGTCGTACTCGTAGGCATAGTTGTAGCCGTAGCCGTACGACGTCTTGCGGGAGTCGAACTTCGTCAGCACGGCCCCGAACAGCCGCGCATTGCCAAGCCGCAGCCGCTTGATCGCCGCCCTGGCCTGGGCGCGGCTGGTGCGGCCGGCCTCGATGGTCAGCACCGCGCCGGTCGCCACCGAGGCGATCAGCGGCGCGTCGGCCAGACCCATCACCGGCGGCCCGTCGAGGATGACGATGTCGAAGTGCTCGGTGGCTTCCTTCACGAAGGCCACCAGCCGCGGCCCGATCAGCAGTTCGGCCGGGCTCGGCGGCAGCGGGCCGCTGGGGATGAGGAACAGATTGGGCCAGTCGGTCGGTTGCACCGCCCCCTGCAGCCGCACCGCGCCGGTCAGCAGGCTGGAGGCGCCGACGCGGTTGTCGGCGCCGAGCGTCTTGTGTTGGCTGGGATTTCGCAGGTCGAGGTCGACCAGCAGCACCCGCATCCCCACCCGCGCGAAGCCCTGCGCCAGCGCGAACGAGGTGGTCGACTTGCCCTCCTCCGGCCGCGCGCTGGTGAGCGCCAGCACCCGCGGCGCCCCATCGTTGGTGGAAAAGGCGAGGTTGCTGCGTATGGAGTGATACGCCTCCGAGAACGGCGAGCGCAGGTCGGACAACGCCTCCAGTGGCTGCACCCCTTTCTCCAGCAAGGGCACGCAGCCCAGCACCGCCAAACCGAGCTTGCCCTCGACGTCGGCCGGCTTGCGGATCGCCTGGTCCAGCGTCTCCAGCAGGAAGGCAAGCATCACGCCCATGCCAAGGCCGGTGATCCCGGCCATGGCGAGGTTGCGCATCGGCTGCGGCTTGGAGGGTCCGCCGGGGGCGCGCGCCCGGTCGACGATCGAGATGTTGTTGGTGGTGATGCCGCCGGCGATGCCGATCTCTTTGTAACGCTGCAGCAGCCCGTCGTAGAGCGAGCGCGTGGTGTCGACCTCGCGCTGCAGGATGTTGTACTGGATCTCGCGGTTGCGCTCGTCGAGCACTGACGTCTTCAGGTGGCCGACCTGGCTTTCCAGCGCGGCGACCTGCTGCGCGGCGGCGTCGGCCTGGGTCTTGAGAGACCGGCGGATGGTGTCGGCGGCGACTGTCAGCTGCTTGTCGATGTCGTCGATCTGCGCCTTCAGCTGCAGCATGTCCGGGTAGTCCGGCTTATAGATCTTGAGCTGGTCGTTGTACTGCGACTGCAGCTTCGCGCGATCCTCGCGCAGCTGCTGCACGGTCGGATCGGCGAGGATGTCCGGCGCCGAAAGCCCCGGCGCGGCCTGCGTCGCGCGCCATCTTTGTTCGGCCATGACCAGGTTGGCCTTGGCGCCGGTGAGGGCGCTGTTGATGCCGCTCAGGTCGGTCGCGTCGAGCGACTGCGGCGGCGGCGCATCCTTGCCCCCGCCGGGCTGGCTGATCTGGATGATCTGCTGCTGCGTCGCGTAGGCGACCAGCTGGCGCTCGGATTCCTCCAGCTTCGCCTTCAGTTCCGCCAGCCGCTGCTCGAGGAAGTTGCGGGCGTAGGCCGACGCGTCGAAGCGGCGCTCGAGGTTCGAGGAGATGAAGTTGTCGGCGAAGGCGTTGGCGAGGCGGGCGGAAAGCTCGGGGTCGGGGCTGTCGAAGGTGAGCCGCACCAGCCGCGAGTCGCGCACCGGGTAGACACCTAGCCTGCCTTCGAGATAACCGGCGATCCACGATCCGTCGGCGGCGCGCGGGCCCTTAGGCGGATGCCTGACGCCGAGGGCGCTCAGGAAGGCGGGATCGTTAGCCAGGTTCTCCGCCTGGGCGACGCGCGCCGCGAGCGACCAGCTCTTCAGCAGACCGTACTGGGTCTGGAAGAACTCCTGGTCCCGCGCGACCTTGTCCATCGGCTCGACCTGGCCCATGCCGACGACGTTGTCGGACTCGCGATCGATCTCCAGCGTGGTGTTGGCGGTGTAGACCTTCGGTGTGATCAAGGTCAGGCCGGCGCCCATCGCCAGCGAAACCACCACGATCGCTGCAATCAGCCACTTGTACTTGTAGACGATCCGCCAGTACTCGAGCAGACGCACGCCCTGGCCGGTTTCGCCGGGATCGGCGAGCTGGACGTCCTCCCAGGCGGTGACGACGTTCTCATGCGAGCGCGCGACGGCGCGGCGCGCCATCTCCGCCGGAGCCCACAGGTTGGAACCGCCAATGCCGTCGCGCTCGCCGACCATCTAGGGATTGTTCCTTCAGCTCCGCGCCGACAAGGCTAGCGAACGTAGGCGAGCAACGAGAAAATAGGCAGATTTTTCATGACGTTGGACCAGATCGTCTTCGTCGTCGAGCTGTCGACCACCACGACGTCGTTGCCCTGGATGAGCGGATCTCCCGCCTTGCCGTCCCGGATCGCCTGATAGTCGCAGACGGCGGCGCGGCGCGCGCCTTCCGCTTCGCGGATGATCGCCACCTTGTGCAGGTTGGCGACGTCCGAGGGACCGCCCGCCATCGCGATGGCCTGCATCAGCGTAGTGCGTCCCTTGATCTGGAACACGCCGGGACTCTTGACCTCGCCCTCGACCGTGACCTTCTGGCTGGCGGATTCGGCGATCGAAACCGAGACCTGCGGCGATTGCAGATAACGCTCGCCGAGCCGCTGGGCGAGTTCGTCCTGCAGCTGCATCGTCGTCTTGCCGGCAGCGGTCACCTTGCCGATCAGCGGCAGCTGGATCTGCCCGTTGGCGTCGACCTCCTCTTCGTCGAAGGAGAGATCCTTGACCTCGAACACCCGGATCCTGAGCTTGTCCTGCGGCCCGATCACATAGTCGCCCTGGACGCCGGAGGTCGACAGCTCAGCGGGCGGAAGGTCGGCCAGCGTCGTCTTCGGCGCTGAGACGGCCGGGCCATTGATGAAGGGGGCGACGAACAACAGACACGCCGCCAGCGCCAGGACCGCTCTCACCCGCAGGCTGAAGCTTGCCGGCAGCTTCCAACGGCGTCGATGCATCGAGCCCACCCCACCGAACGATCCGCGGCGCCTTGGGATCGCGCCGGTCAAGCCGGTCAATCCGGTCGCCTGGAGGCCAGCCGCAGGCACGATATCCCCGGGCCTATTCAATGTCGCGCGCATTTTGCCGAACGCGCCCGCGCCCGCGGGTCACGCCGGCGAGGTCTCGGACAACGCCGCGACGCCGGCCAGGCCCGTCTCGTGCGCGAGCCTGCCGTCTTCCAGCCGCAGCACCCGGCGGCAGGGGGCGAGACTCTCCGGACGGTGCGCGATCATCACGATCGTCGGCGCCGGCGAGAGCGCGGCGATCCGGGCCATGAGCGCGCGCTCGGCGTCGACGTCGATCGCGCTGGTCGCCTCGTCCAGGATCAGCACCCTTGGCCGCCGCAGCACCGCGCGGGCCAGGGCGATCCGCTGCCGCTCGCCCCCCGAGATCAGCGCGCCGCGCTCGCCGACGATGGCATCGAGGCCGCCATCCATGCGCCGCACAACCTCGGCGGCGTCGGCCAACTCGAGCGCGGCCCACATCTGCGCCTCGCTCGCGGCCGGGTTGGCCCAGGCCAGATTGCGGCGCACCGTGTCATGGAACAGGAACGGGTCCTGCGAGATGTAGCTGACCCCATCGCGCCAGGCCGCCAACGTTCCGCCCTCCAGCGCCTCGCCGCCGACCGTGATCCGCCCGGCCTGCGGCGGAAACAGGCCGACCAGCAGATCGGCGAAGGTCGTCTTGCCCGCGCCGGAGGGCCCTGAAACACCGACGAACTCGCCCGGTTCGAGGGTGACGTTTAGGCGTTCGACGCCGCCGCCGCCGCCCTGGCTCCCACCGTCCGGTGCGTGGCGGAAGCTCACCGCCTCGAAGGCGACCGGTCCCTCGGGAAACGGCGCCCTCGCCATCTGCCGCGGCTCGCCGACCGACGCCAGCTCCGCCCTCAGCTCGACCACCTTGTCGTAGGCCGGCAGGGCGAGCGCGACCTGCTGCAGGCCCTGCTGGATCTGACCGACGGGTCCGCCCATCCGCGAGATGATCAGCAGCAGGGTGATCAGCAGCGCCGCCGGCACGTGCAGCCAGCCGAAGCCGATCAGCAACACCGCCGCGCCCACCGCCGACGACAGCAGGTTGAGCGTCAGGCGCGAATAGGTGCGCTGCCGCACCGCATCGACCTGGCGCGCCGACAGGTCCTGCAGCGTCTGGCGGAACTCGCGGGTGAACGAGCCCTGCAGGTTCTGACTGACGGCCAGCTTCAACCCGCCCAGGAACTGGGTCGCCGCGTCGAGCAGCGAGAGATTGGCGCTGGTGACGAACTGCCCCAGCCGCTGCGCCCGCCGCACCATTGGGCCGAGGGCCAGGCCGACGGCGGCGAGCAGCGCGAATGCGATCGCCGCCAGCGCCGGCGAGATCGCCAGGGCGACCACGCACTGGGTCGCCAGCATCACCAGCGAGAGCGCCGACTGCAGCATGAAGTTGGCGCCGTTGCCGATGCGCTGGATGTCGCCGCTCATCAGATGGGTGATGCGGGCATGGCGCAGGCGCACCAGCTGGTCCCAGCGCGCCGCGCCCAGCAGCTCGGCCACGGCGCCGCGCTGCGATTCCAGGAAGCCGATCTGCAGCTCGGCCAGACGCACGTCCCGCCAGGCGACGACCACCGCGCGCACCAGCATCAGGGCCGCGAAGATCGCCAGCAGCAGCAACAGGCGCTCGAATTGGCTCCGCGCGCCGACCGCGCCGAACAGGTTTGCGGTGATCCGATGCAGGCCGCCGGCGCTGTTGCCGGTGTCGACCACCACCCCCAGGATCGGGATCAGCAGGACCAGGCCCAGGCTCTCGAACACCGCGCCCGCCGCCACCAGCACGCCGGCCGCGACGCCGCCGCGCCCGGCGTAGCGGGCGAAGTCGGTCAGGAAGGCGCCGAGCGAGGGCCAGAACCGCAGCGTCTCCGGCTCGTCAGTGCGCCTCGTCGTCGCCACCGCCTGCCCGTTCAACTCTGCTGCACGCCCGGAACACCGAATAGCCCATGTGGCGTGAGGGTCCAAAATGCGGCTGCGCCGACGGCCGCGGGCTAGGCCGCCGCCAAGCGTCGCCTGCGCCGCCGCACCCTTAGCAGCCAGAACGGCAGCCGCAGGGCCGGATAGAGAAAGTGCAGCGGCGCCGGCAGCGGGTAGTCGAGCTTGTCCTGCAGATTGTCGATCAAAAGCCGGCACTGCGCCCAGAAGAACCGCAGGCCGCGTCCCCGCGCAAACTGCGGCGCCAGCAGCCGAAATGGGCCGAACGGACGCTGAAACAGCTCGGTTTCCCCGTCCGGGCCAACCATGACGTCGAGGGCGGCGGTGACCAGGCGCTGCAGCTTGCGGCCGGTCAGGCGAGGCGCCAGCGACGCCGGGATGCGGTAGCCCAGCAGCCGCTGGCAGAGCAGCAACGCCTGACCAGCGCAGGCTTCGACACCCAAAGACTCGGCGCAGGCGTAGAACCCCGCCACCTCGTCGTCACGCTTGCCGCAAAGCCAGGCGTTCAGGTCCGCCAGCCACTTCAGCCGGAACCAGCAATGGGTGGCGCCGTGGGTCACGAGATAGGCGAACAGCTGAGGATCGGCCAAGGTCGTCAGGCATCCGCCCGCAACCGCCACCCGTTGCGTCGGGGCGCCGACGCCGACCCCCTCCAGCAGCACCGGATTGTCGATCAGCCGCCAATGCAGTTCGACGTTGAGCCGCCGCTTGGGCTGGATCAGCTCCATGTCCTTGTGCAGGCGGAACACCATCCGTCGCTGCGCCTCGCTGAGCGGGCCTTTCGGGACCACTGCGGCGTAGCCTTCGCCATGGAGGATCGCATAGCCCCGCTCGGCGTCCGCCGGAGAGACCAGCAGGTCGATGTCGCGGCAATGCTTGAGCGCCAGCGTGCCATAGGCGAGCTGCGCCAGCGGCGCGCCCTTGACCACCAGAGCCTGGACGCCCTCGGTCTCGAACAGGGCCTGCAGCCGCACCGCCTCCGCCGCCAGCGCCAGCGCGCGAAAGCTGATGACCTGGGCTGCGCCCGCCAGCCGCGCCTGGGCCTCGGGCGGCGGCGTCACGCCCGCCGACGTCAGCGCCGCCTGGGCCAGGCCGGTCAGCCGCTGGCGCGCCAGCACCCGCAGGAACCGCGCCCAGTCCACACCGACAGCCGCCTGCCGCACCGCCGCGTCTCGGGCCGGCGAGGGCGGCCATTGGCTGCAGGCGCAGGCCAGCCGGAACGCCGCCGGCAGCGCGTCTGGGTCAAGGGTCTGGTCAGCAGGTTCGGACACGACTTGCAGCATCGGGCGCCGCGCCGAGGTTTGGGAGTCCCCATGCAGCGTCGCCGCCCGCGCCACCTTGCGCTATTGTCCCGGCCTTCGTCGCGCACTTGGGCGTCCATGATCGTTTCACAGGCCCTTTCGCTGATCGTCCTGCTCGGCGGCTGCTTCGCCGGGTTCGGCGCGCTCGGCCGCCTGTTCCCCTGCAACCCCGGCCGGCCGCTGTTCTTCTCGCGCGCGATCGGCCTGGACCTCGGCTATTGCCTCCTTGGCGTGCTCTACGCGGGCGTCGGGCCACTGGCCGCCGCGGCCCTGAGCGCGACGCCCGTCGGCCCAGCCCTGCAGCGTCTTACCGGCGCCGAGCTGCAGCATCTGCCGACGCTGGCGCAGCTGGCGATCCTGCTGGTGGCGACCGACCTGGCTCAATACGGGCTGCACCGGGCGTTCCACCACCGATCGCTCTGGCCGTTCCACGCCGTTCACCACAGCGCCCCGGACGTGAACTGGACCACCACCTTCCGCAGCCATCCGGTCAACTACCTCGTCCTCAACGCGTCGCTCGGCGTCGCCGCCAAGGCGCTCGGGTTCTCGGAGCTCACGCTGCTGCTCGCCGCGCCGATCTTCTTCTTCACCGGCGCCCTCACCCACGCCAACCTGAACTGGACCTTCGGCCCGCTTCGCTACGTCGTCGCCAGCCCGGTGTTCCACCGCTGGCACCACAGCGCCGACGCCGAGCGCCAGGCCAAGAACTTCGCCCCGATGTTTCCGCTTTGGGACCTGTTGTTCGGCACCTTCTACATGCCGCGTGGGCGCCGGCCCGAGACCTTCGGCGCAGAGGGCGTGCCCGAGGGCTTGTTCGGCCAGCTCGTGCATCCGTTCGCCGCCTGGGGACGCTCGGCATGAGGCCGCTGCGCCGGATAAGCCGCAAGCTGCGCCGGTTCGGCGAGATCAGCCCGCAACAAAGAGCGCTCGTCGTGGAAGCCGCGCTCTGGCTGCTGGCGGCGCGCATCGCGCTGATCGCGGTCCCGTTTCCGCGCCTCGCGCGGCGGCTCGGCGCTTTCGTGCCGCCGACGGACGAGCGGGTGGCGCGGGTCGCTCGCGGATGTTCGCCCGAGCACGTCCGGCTCGCCGAAGAGGTTGGCTGGGCCACCGTGCGTGCGGCCAGACACGTGCCGTTCAGGGCCGTCTGCCTGCCCCAGGCGATGGCGGCGCGGATCATGCTGCGCCGACGCGGCGTCGCCAGCGTGCTCCACTTCGGCGCCGCGAAGGGCACGGACAAGCCGATCGACGCCCACGCCTGGCTCGACGCCGCGGGGGTCGAGGTCACCGGCTATCCGGTCGCCGCGCAGTTCGCCGAGATCGCCTGTTTCGTCTGAGCTGGGCGCGGCGCCGCAGCCTGCAAGCCATCTGCTTCGTTTGCGGTAGGCAGAAAGCCTTGAAAACCCGACACATGCCGGTTGAGCCTTGCACCACATCGTTCGATAAGGGTGTCAGGGGCAGGCGACGTGCGGCCAGCCCCCGAGCGCCGCTTCGGGGTTGTGAACTTGGGCTTCAAGCGCACCGTCGCCGCTGCGATCGCCCTGGCCTTGCTCGTGGGCGGCCTCAGCGTCTTCCTGGTGATCAATCAGGTCGACACCCTCGGCAGCCAGCGCGCCTGGGTGCAGCACACCCGCTCGGTGATCGAAACCACCCAGCTGCTGGTCTCGTCGCTGCAGGCGGCCGAGGACGCCGAGCGCGGCTATCTGATCACCGAGGACCCGGACTACACGCGCCCCTACCGGGAGGCGGAGGCGCGGCTGTCGCCGGCGGAGGAACAGCTGCAGTCGCTGGTGGCCGACAATCCACAGCGTGCGGGGCAGGTGGCGAGCCTGATCCGCCTGGTGGAGCGACGCCGCGAGGGGGTCGTTCGCATGGTGCAGCTGGGCCAGGCGGGAGACTTCGCCGGCGCCAAGGCGATGGTCACCGCCGGCAAGGGCAGCGCCGCCATGAGCGCGATCCGCGCCGCCGCGGCGACGGTAATCGACGCGGAGAACCAGCTGCTGAGCAGCCGCTCGGACAGCGCCCGCGCCACCCAGGACGCGACACTGTTCACCGGCGTCGCCGTCTCCCTGTTGGCGCTGGCGATGCTGACCGTCGGCGTGGTGATGCTGGCGGCGGTCAATCGGCGCCTGAGCACGGCGATTGGCGAGGCGCGGCAGGCCCATAGCGAGCGCGAGGCGATCGGCGCCCTCACCAGCGCGATCTTCAACAACGTCCCCGACTATCTGGTCGTGCTCAACATCGAGGGCGACGACCGCTTCATCCTCGCCGACATCAATCCGGCGTTCGGACGGGCGCTGCGGGTCTCGCCGGAGCAGGTGCGCGGCCGCGCGCTCGATCAGCTGTTGCCCCCTGAATTGGCCACCCGGCTGATCAATCACTATCGCCGGGTCAAGGCGGGCGGGCGCCCGGTCACCAGCCGCGAGGAGCTGCGACGCCTGCCCGACGGGCCGCGGACCTGGGAAGCGATCGTGGCGCCGGTGCAAAACACCGAGGGCGTGACCGATCGGCTGATCATCTCGATCCGCGACATCACCGACCGCGTCAAATCCGAGGAACGCCTGCGCGAGTCCCAGCGCATGGAGGCGATCGGCCAGCTCACCGGCGGTGTCGCGCATGACTTCAACAACCTGCTGCAGGTGATCCGCGGCAATCTCGAACTGCTGCAACGCTCGGTGGCCGGCGACGAGCGCGGTCAGCAGCGACTGAAGAACGCGCTCTACGGCGCCGAGCGCGCCACCCAGCTGACCCGCCAGCTGCTCGCCTTCGCCCGCCGCCAGCCCCTGGTGCCCAAGGTGGTCAACCTCTCGCGCCTGGTCAGCGACATGGCCGACCTGCTGCGCCGCACGTTGGGCGAGGCGATCGAAGTGGAGACCGTCGTCGCCGGCGGTTTGTGGAACACCGTCGCCGACCCGGCCCAGGTCGAGAGCGCGATCCTCAACCTGGCGCTCAACGCCCGCGACGCCATGCCCGGCGGCGGGCGGCTCACGGTGGAAATCACCAACGCCTCGCTCGACGAGGACTACGCCCGCACCGCCCGCGAGGTGACGCCGGGCCAGTATGTGATGATCGCCGTCACCGACACCGGCGAGGGCATGTCCGAGGATGTCCGCGCCCGGGTGTTCGAGCCGTTCTTCACCACCAAGTCCGACGGCAAGGGCACCGGGCTTGGGCTTTCGATGGTCTATGGCTTCGTCAAGCAGTCCAACGGCCACATCCAGATCTACAGCGAGCTCGGCCAGGGGACGACGGTGAAGATCTACCTGCCGCGCTCGCGCCAGCCGGAGCAGAACACCCTGCTGATGCTGGAGCCGACCCCCGCTCCGGAACCTGGCCGCACCATCCTGGTGGTCGAGGACGAGGATGCCGTACGCGAGGCGGCGCTGGCGATGATCGAGGAGCTCGGCTACCGCAAGCTCGAGGCCGGCGATGCGGAACAGGCGCTGGCGCTGCTCGAGACCGGCGAGCCGGTCGACCTGGTGTTCACCGACGTGGTGATGCCGGGGCCCTTGCGCACCCGCGACTTCGCCCAACGCATGCGCGAGCTGCGGCCCGGCATGCCGGTGCTGTTCACCTCCGGCTACACCGACAACGCCATCATCCACCAGGGCCGGCTCGACGAAGGCGTGCACCTGATCTCCAAGCCTTACGCCAAGGCCGACCTCGCCCGCCGCATCGCCGCCCTGCTCGCAGACCCAACGGTGGCGCCGTAG
>DATNIH010000065.1:0-20774 GCA_035604515.1 Caulobacteraceae bacterium
TGCTGCTGGCGGCGGCGATCGCCGCCGGCGTCTCGGTCGCCAAGCTGCGAAGCGACCACGTGGCGGCGCCGATCGTTCCGCCCGGGCTCGGCGTCGCCGAGATCGAGGGCTATGTCGTCGACGTCGATACGCCGAGCGCCAGCGGGCCGCGGCTGCTGATCGCACCGACCTTCGTCAGTCACCTGACGAGCGAGCAGCTGCCGCTCCGCATCCGGATCGTCATGCCGGCGGGCGGCTTCGTGGCGCCGGGACAGGCGATCCGGGTGGCGGCGCTGCTCGATCCGCCGCCGTCGCCGGCCGCGCCGGGGGCATATGACTTCGCCCGCGACGCCTGGTTCCAAGGGGAGGGCGCGGTCGGCCTGGCCCGCAGCGATCCGCAGCTCATCCCCGCGCCGCCGCCGCCGTGGCGGCTGCGGCTGGCCATGGCCGTCAACGCCTTCCGCTGGGCCACCGCCAAGCGTCTTGCGGCCGACATGAACCAGGTGATGGGCGGCCACGCCGGCGACGCGGCCGGCCTGGCCGTCGCCGTCACCACCAGCCACCAGGACTGGCTGAGCGCCGAGGTGAGGAACGATCTGCGCGCGGCGGGTCTGGCGCACATGCTGGCGATCGCCGGGCTGCACACCGCCGCGCTCAGTGGGTTCGTGTTCTTCTCGCTGCGCTTCCTGATCGCGGCCTGGCCCTGGCTGGCGCTGCGGGTGAACGGCAAGAAGGTCGCGGCGGCGGGCGGGCTGCTCGCGGTCGGCGCCTACCTCGTGCTCTCCGGCGCCCACGCCCCGGCCAGGCGCGCGGCGATCACCGCCTCGGTGGCGTTCACCGCCATCCTGCTCGACCGGCGCGCGGTGAGCCTGCGATCGCTGGCGCTGGCGGCGCTGCTCATCCTGCTGGCCGATCCCGAGGTGGTGGTGCAGCCGGGCTTCGAGATGTCGTTCTGCGCCACCGCGGCGCTGGTCGCGCTGGCGGAGGTGTGGCCGCGCGCGCCGCGCGCGGTCGGGCTGCCCTGGCACATCGGCCTGATTCAGCGTGGCCGCGACTGGATCATCGGCCTGTTCGCGGTCAGCCTGGTCGCGGGCGCGGCGACGGGACCGTTCGCGATCCAGCACTTCAACCGCATCGCCAACTTCGGCGTCTTCGCCAACCTGACCGCCGACCTGGTGGCCAGCGTGCTGATGATGCCGGCGCTGGCGATCGCCCTGCTGCTGGAGCTGATCGGCCATGGCCTCGCCGCGCCGGCGCTGTTCGTGGCGGACTGGGCGGCCAAGACGGTGATCGCGCTCGGACACCTGTTCGCTACCGCGCCAGGCGCCGCCGCGACCGCGACGGCCGCGCCACAGATCGCGCTGCTGACCTCCTATTTCGGCATCCTCTTTATCTGCCTGTGGAACGGCTGGCTGCGCTGGATCGGCCTGCCGCTCGCTGCCGCGGTGGCGTTCTGGCCGAGGCCGGCGCCGCCGGTGATCTGGGTCGCCGACGACGGCGCTGACGCCGCCATCGCCGTCAGGGGCCAGGAGGTGGCGCTGCGGCCGGGGGTTCGCGCCTACGCCACCGAGCTCTGGGCCCAGCGCCGCGGGCTGGCCGTACCCGCCGACATGTTGCGGGCGCGAGGCGCGGTGTTCGATTGCGACTACTGGTCCTGCGCGGCTCGGCCGGGGATCAAGCCCTCGCTCGGCATCTGGTGGACCCGCCGCAAGCCGAAGCCCGAGCGATTGGGCGAACTCTGCGCCGCCTCCGACATCCTGGTCCTGCGGGCCGACGTGCCGCTGCCGGCGGGGTGCCGGGACGCCATCGTGCTGCGGCCAGGCGATTTCGCGGCGGGTGGCGCGGCTGAAGTCTACGCCGCGAAGAGCGGCTGGCGCATCGAGTGGTCCCAGCCGCTGCGTGGCTGGCGGCCTTGGACCGGCGCTGGCGGCTGACTGGCCATGGCCGTCCTTGGCCGCAGCCTGACGACCGCTGAACATGGGCTGCGCGGCACGCCACCCTCATCGCCGCCTTCTTGCGCAGCGCCGCATAGCTCCAGGTTAGTTTGAGGGGTTTACTCGCTGAACACGAGGAATTGGCTGGCGCCGTCGTGGCGCGACAATAGGGTCCTGCCTGGCTGTCGCGTAGAAGTCAGCCCCCGAACTATGGAGAGAACGCCGTGAGGATTGCTCTTAGGTTCTTGGCTCGGACGGGGCTGTTGGCGGGGTCGCCGGCGATCGGCCTTATCGCTTCGGTTATCGTATTCGGCGCGGGCGTCGGCCCAGCGAAAGCCGGGATCACTTTTACCTGCGATCCCGACATCGACGGCTCCCGCCCCGGGACCTGCGCGTACCTGAACACGAC
This sequence comes from Caulobacteraceae bacterium, assembly GCA_035604515.1. Classification (GTDB taxonomy): domain Bacteria; phylum Pseudomonadota; class Alphaproteobacteria; order Caulobacterales; family Caulobacteraceae; genus Acaudatibacter. The sequence continues at coordinate 2,323 of DATNIH010000065.1, forward strand.
GGTCGCAAGCTACTACAATGGCACGTTTTCCAACGCCAACGCCGACATCTATATCAAGTATGGCACCACCGGCCTCGGCGAAAGCACCACCGGCGGGTTCAACACGCTCAGCTACGGCGCCTTCGTGAGCGATCTCGCCGCCGAACACGGGGGCGGTGTGGTCCGCGCTGAAGCGCTGGCGAGCCTGGCGGGGTCAGAGCCGTCAATCTACGGCGGCGGCGACATCAGCATCACGGGCGCCCTTGGGGCTGCGCTCGGTCTCACCGGCCTGAATGGCATCAACGCCTTTGATGGCGTCTGCACGCTGGGGAACGCGGGATGTTACGACGGCATGATCACCATCACCAACGATCCGGGCACCCTGCTCTACTACCGCAACGGTCCTGAGGCAGCCGGCGCGTATGACTTCTACAGCGTCGCGGAGCACGAGACGGACGAAGTGCTGGGGACGTCATCTTGCGTCGACACCACCGGCGCCAGCCTGACCAACGGTTGCGCCGGAATCGCCGCTGCCTCCGCCGTCGACCTCTTCCGCTACAACGCGGGTCAGCGCGTCTTCATCGACACCACGACGGGCGCATATTTTTCCTATGACGGCGGGGTGACCAACGGAACGAGCAACGGCAAGGTCTACAACACGCTGGCGAACGGCGACGACTATGCCGACTTCGTCTCGTCCTGCCCCAACAACCTGAACATACAGGACGCCACCGGTTGCCCCGGAACCGCCAATCTCAACATCACCAACGACGGTGGGGGTGAAATCAACATCCTCGATGCGATCGGCTTCAACCTGTTGCATGCAGCCGCGGTCCCCGAACCGTCGTCATGGGCGCTGATGATGGTCGGTCTGGGTGGGGTTGGGGCGGCGATGCGCTCGCGTCGCAAGCAATTCGCGACCGTATGAGCGACCAGGCCGGGTTCGCGACGAGCGCGCTGCCTTAGTGATAGCGGCGGATCAGGCCGACCAGCTTTCCCTGCACCTGCACCTGGTCGGGGCCGAAGATGCGCGTCTCGTAGGCGGGGTTGGCGGCCTCGAGGGCGATCGAGGCGCCCTTCTTGCGCAGGCGCTTCAGCGTCGCTTCCTCGCCCATCACCAGCGCGACGACGATCTCGCCGGAGTTGGCGGTGGCCCCCTTGCGGATCACCACGAAGTCGCCGTCGAGGATGCCGGCCTGGATCATCGAATCGCCCTGCACCTCGAGCACATAGTGCTCGCCGGCGCCGAGGATGCTTTCGGGCACGTGCATGCGGTCGCGCTCGTGCTGGATCGCCTCGATCGGGGTGCCGGCGGCGATGCGCCCCAGCACCGGCAGTTCACGGACGTCATTGGCGGCGACGCCCTGCGACGACCCAGGGCCGCTCTCGACCAGCTGCGGGCGGAAGGCGCCCCGCCCCTTCGGCGGCGCGGCGGCGGTGGCCTGCTCGGGCAGCTTCACCACTTCCAGCGCCCGGGCCCGGTGCGCCAGCCGGCGCAGGAAGCCGCGCTCCTCCAGCGCTGTTATCAGGCGGTGGATGCCCGACTTCGAGGCCAGGTCCAACGCGTCCTTCATTTCGTCGAATGAGGGTGACACGCCGGTTTCCTTGATCCGCTCATGGATGAACATGAGAAGCTCGTGTTGTTTGCGCGTAAGCATATCCGCCGCCTCAGGAACGTCGCCCGGCGACCGCCGGAACAAAGCAAAAACGTTCTGCGATGTTCTCTAGGTGTTCACGGTTAAAGTCAAGTGAACGAAAAGGGCAAGTGAATCAGACGGCTGATCGCCCACGGCGACGCTTGCTGGTTCTGGAATCGGTCTAGCGGACGATTCGAGTCGGCGCCGGGGCTATACGGACGACTCGCTTCGGGGACATCGCGGGCGAACTCGTTGGCGGCCCCACTATGCCGCGTTCGGCCCGCAGCAGACTTCGGAGCTACTCGCGCCGCAGAAACTTGTCCGTGAGCACCGTGCCCCCCTACCTTGGGCCCAGCAGCGCCCGCGTCGCCGCCAGGACGTCCGGCTGACGCATCAGGCTTTCGCCGACCAGCATGGCGCGGGCGCCGGCGGCGGCGAGGCGGGTGATGTCGGCGGCCGCGGCGATGCCGCTCTCGGTGACCAGCAGCCGGCCTTCCGGGATGCGCGCGGCGAGGCGCTCGGTGACGGCGAGGTCGGTGACGAAGGTGCGCAGGTTGCGGTTGTTGACGCCGATCAGGCCGGCGCCCAGCGCCACGGCGCGGTCGACCTCGGCCTCGTCGTGCGCCTCGACCAGGGCGTCCATACCCAGGCGCGCGGCTTCGGCGAGCAGCTCGGCGGCCAAGGCGTCGTCGCTGATCGCCAGGATCACCAGGATCGCGTCGGCGCCCAGCGCACGGGACTGGGCCACCTGCCAGGGATCGACCAGGAACTCCTTGCGCAGGGCGGGCAGGGCGGTCGCGGCGCGGGCGGCAGCTAAGTAAGCGTCGGCGCCCTGGAAGCTCGGTCCGTCGGTCAGCACCGACAGGCAGGCGGCGCCGCCGGCCTCGTAGGCGCGGGCCAGAGCCGGCGGGTCGAAGTCGGCGCGAATCAGGCCCTTCGATGGCGAGGCTTTCTTGATCTCGGCGATCAGGGCCAGGCGGCCCGGCGCGGCGGCGCGTTCGAGGGCGGCGCGGAAGCCGCGCGGCGCCGAGGCGGTGCGCGCTCTGGCTTCGACCGTGTCCTGGCTTTCGGCGCGCCGCGCTGCGGCGACCTCGTCGCGCTTATAGGCGGCGATCTGTTCGAGGATGTCGCTCACCGGACCGACCTCATGACGGGGCACTCACAGGCGGTTGGTGACCTCGACCAGCCGCGCCAGCGCCTCGGCGGCGCGGCCGTCGTCGATCGAGGCGGCGGCGAGCGCGATACCCTCCTGCAGCGTCTCGACCTTGTCGGCGACCAGCAGCGCGGCGGCGGTGTTGAGCAGCACGATATCGCGATAGGCGCCGGCCTTGCCGGCCAGCAGCGCGCGGATCGCCTCGGCGTTGGCGGCCGGCTCGCCGCCGGAGAGATCGGCGAGCGAGGCGCGCGGCAGACCCACTGCCTCTGGCGTGACGTTGAACAGGCGAACGCCGCCGTTCTTCCACTCGGCGACCTGGGTGGTCCCGGTCGTGGTCATCTCGTCGAGACCTTCGCCGTGCACGACCCAGGCCTTCTCGGCCCCGAGCGCGCCCAGCACCCGCGCCAGGGGCTCGACCCAGCGCTCGCCGAACACGCCCAGCACCTGCCGCTGCGCGCCGGCGGGGTTCGCCAGCGGTCCCAGCAGGTTGAACACGGTGCGGAAGCCCAGTTCCTGGCGGATCGGCAGCACGTGGCGCATGGCGCCGTGGTGGGCCGGGGCGAACATGAAGCAGAGCCCCGCCTCGTCGAGCGCGCGCCGCTGCTGCTCCAGGTTTGCCTGGATGTTGACGCCCAGCGCGGTCAGCACGTCGGCGCTGCCGGAGCGGCGGGTCATGGTGCGGTTGCCGTGCTTGGCCACCTTCAGCCCCGCGCCGGCCGCCACCATCGCCACCGCGGTCGAGACGTTGAAGGTGGAGAGCCCGGTGCCGCCGGTGCCGCAGACGTCGATCACCTGGTGCGGGTGCTTCAGCGTCAGCGCCGCGCGCCGCATCACCCGGGCGCAGGCGGTGATCTCGCCGACGGTCTCGCCGCGCAGCCGCATGGCGGTGACCGCGGCGGCCACCTGAGCCGGCGTCGGCTCGCCGCGCAGGGCGGCGGCGAAGAAGTATTCCGCATCGGCTTCGTCCAACGTGGCGCCGTCGGCGAGCCGGGCGAGCAGGGGCTTGAAGGCGTCTGACATGGGCTGGGCGGCGGCCGTCAGGCCTCTTCCAGCCGCTTCACCCCGGCGAGCGCCAGGAAGTTGGCCAGCAGGTGATGGCCGCCTTCGGTGGCGATACTCTCGGGGTGGAACTGCACGCCGTGCAGCGGCCGGGTGCGGTGGGAGAAGCCCATGATCTCGCCGTCGTCGGTCCAGGCAGTGATCTCCAGCTCCGGCGGCAGGGTTTCACGACGCACCGAGAGGCTGTGGTAGCGCGTGGCGGTGAAAGGGTTGGGCATGCCGGCGAAGACCCCTTTGCCGGTGTGGCGGATCGGGCTGGTCTTGCCGTGCATCAGGCTCTGAGCGCGGATCACCTCGCCGCCCAGCGCCTGGCCGATCGACTGGTGGCCGAGACAGACGCCCAGCACCGGCAGGTCGTCCGGCGCGCCACTGATCAAGGCCAGGCAGATGCCAGCCTCGTTGGGCGTGCAGGGACCGGGCGAGAGCACCACCGCCTCGGGCCGCATCGCCAGGGCGTCCTGCGCGGTCAGCGCATCGTTGCGATAGACCACGGTCTCGGCGCCCAGCTCGTTCAGATAGTGGACGAGGTTGTAGGTGAAGCTGTCGTAGTTATCGATGACCAGGATCATGGGCGGGAACCTTTCGCCTGCGACTTCTAAGCTGCGGGGGCGGCAAGGCCAAGGCTTGCGGCTGGGTGAGGCCGGCGCACACTGCAGGCGATGCCGCAAACCGATTCCCAACTGAACCGCGCCCGCGCGCTGCTCGCCGCGCCGCCCACGCGCCCCGAAAGCTTCGCCGGCGTCACGACCGCCGCCGCCTTCTTCGCCATCAGCGCGCTCGCGCTGGCGACGACCGTGGTGATGATGCCGACGCCCTGGCCGACGTAACCTTTTGGCCACCGCCTAATCGCATCGCCGCGCGCGGACTGGATTGACCTTCCGAGCCGATCGGAGGCCCAAGGGTTCTCCAGATCGGCTTCGAGGAGACAGCCATGCAATTGAAGCGCGCCGGCTCGCAGCCTTCGCTGAAGGGGCCCGCCGACTACTTCACCGGGACCGTCCGGATCGACCCGCTCAACAGCCCGCCGGCGCCGGCGCGGGCGACGAGCGCCTACGTCACCTTCGAGCCTGGCGCCCGCTCGGCCTGGCACACCCATCCGCTCGGGCAGACGCTGATCGTCACCGCCGGCTGTGGCTGGACCCAGTGCGAGGGCGAGCCGATCGTCGAGATCCGCGCCGGCGACGTGGTCTGGCGCCCGCCGGGCCACCGGCACTGGCATGGCGCGACGCCCACCACCGCCATGACCCACATCGCCATCACCGAGGCGCTCGATGGCAAGGCGGTCGACTGGATGGAGAAGGTCGCCGACGAAGACTACCTCGCCGGCCCGCCTACCCAGGTTTGAACAGGAGATCACCGTGCCGGACACCGACACACCCGCCACCCCCGGCCGCCGCGCGTTCGGCGACATCGCGCCGGCGCTGGCGGACTACACCGACGCGGTCCTCTTCGGCGACGTTTGGAGGCGGCCGGGCCTCTCGCCGCGCGACCGCAGCCTGATCACCGTTACGACGCTGATCGCGCTCTACCGGACTGGCGAGTTGCCCTTCCACCTGAGGTACGCGCTGCAAAACGGCGTCACCCGTGACGAGTTGGGAGAAATGATCACCCACCTGGCGTTCTACGCGGGCTGGCCCCCAGCCGCCACGGCCGTCGGGATCGCGCGCAAGGTGTTCGACGAATTGGACGCCGAACCTTCGGCGACGACGACTACAGAGGTTCGATGAGGCGAAGCCGCAATCGAGCGGCGCCCTCGGCGAAACGCCGGACCGGGCGCCGCCGCAGCACGGCGCCGATCGCCCCAAGGCCGAGCATCAGCATCGCCCAGGCGGAGGGTTCCGGCGCAGCGGCGCCGGGTACGGTGACGTCGACCTGAGTGGGGCTCTTGCTGTCGAAGAGCACCTGCTCCGCGACCGTCCCCCCAGGGGCGAAGACCGCAAAGTAGGCGACGTGGGAATTCCCAGTCGCCGAGAACGGCATGCTCATGTTCGCCGAGGGCGCGAAGGGCAGCGTGTAGCCGGCGATGGTGTTGTCCAAGATGTATTGCGTGGTGAGGTGCGCGCCCGATGGAATGTAGGATTCCATGAGGGTCGTCATGCCCGAGCGGTCGACGGCGAGGAGGTCATCGACACCGCCTCCGCTGACCGTGTAGGCGTGTCCGTCGATGGTCACGGTCGCGGGCCCGGCCGATGGCGTCGGGCCGCCGAGGAAGCTCCCGCCACTCAATTGATAGCCCGTGCCGACGACGACGAGCGATCCTTTGGTGGTGTCAAACGCGTAGGTCACGGAGAACGGGTCACCGGCCAGCGATCCGCCGCCAAACAGTCCGAGCGCATCGTTGCTGCCGGCTGCGACCATGCCGCTGTAGGTCACGTCGAGCACGGTCGCGGAGGCGCCTGACGCGCACGCGGCCAGCGCCGCTCCCGCCAGCCAGCCCGCTAGCTTCGCTCTCATCCCAGCAACCCCGCGCTATTTGCCAACTCATTGGCGTTCCGACCATGAGCGCGATCGCGATCCTCGGCTTGGTGCAGATGGACTAGGTCTGGCGGCCGACGAGCCCATAGGTTCGCAGGAGCAGGGCGACGAGTTCCGACTGCCGCGTCGTCCCGGTCCTCTGGTAGCAGTGCGCGAGGTGGGCGCGCACCGTGTAGAAACTGACCCCGAGCGTCCGGGCGATTTCGCGGGGGCTGGCGCCGTTCGCCAGTTCCATGGCCACCCGCGCCTCGGCGGCGGTGAGGCCGAACAGGTCGCGGGCCAGCTGCAGCGGCAGGCCGTCGCCAGCCTGCGGGTCGGTCACGCAGACGACGGCGAGCGGTTCGCCGCGGACGATAGCGAGGCGGTCGGCGCTCACCGGGGCGACGAGGACCGTGAGCGGGAGCCGGTCCGGCGCTTCGATCAGCATCGAGCCGCCGCTTCGGCTCTCGGCGTCGCTCGTCGCGGCCTTGCGGACGAGCGCCACCAGCTTTGTCTGCGTCGCCGCGTCGTGAGCGCCGAGGCGCCCGCTGATCATCGAGACGCCGGCGCCGGCCGAAGCCAGGCGCTCGCCCGCGGGGTTGGCGTGGCGCACACGCAGGTCCGCGCCGACCAGGAACACCGCGTGGGGCGAGGTCTCGAGCAGCCAGCCGCCCGCGACGTCCGCGACGCGGTGCTCGGCGAACCTGACCCCAAGGCGGTAAGCGCGGAGCAGATGGGGGTGGATCTGGGTGATGCAGTCGATGTCGCCGGCGCTGAACCGGCCGTGGCGCTCCGCCCGCCCAATGTTGAGGTTGACGGCGTTCATGTCCCGCGCCGCCAGGCGGATCATCAGCACCGAATGCACGTCGATCGGGCGCAGAAAGTCGTTGTAGTACTCCGAGCGGACCAGCGCCTCCTTCGGCAGCCAGTCCTCGTCGGTCAGGATGCGCGGGGTCCAGGTGCTCATGAAGCGGCGCACGTCGGGAGTCTTCAGCAGCACGTTGCGGCTGGCGTAGTAGCCGAAGTAGGGGACCAGCATCGCCGGGTCCACGCGGACAACCAGGCCTTCGCCTCGGCCCGTCTGCTGGTTCTGATCCACCAGGATCCCGTTGTCGCCGCCGGCCAGGTAGATCAGCCGCTCGATCACCTGCGGCCACAGCTCCGGCGCGACGGCGGCGTCGTAGACAAGATCCAGCAGCTCTGGTTCGCCCGAAGTGGCCGACATGGAACGCCCCCAGCCCGACGCCGACAGCCTATGCCAAACCTAGGCCATCCGGCGACGGCGTCCAGCTTGCGAGCGCGGCCGTCAGTCCAGGACCGACATTCGCCTACGCCCCAGTCGGCGCAATGGCGCTTTCGCGCCCAAACCGCAGCGTCAGGGCCAGCGCCATCACCAGCAGCCCGGCGGAGATCAGGATCGGCAGGCCCGGCAACCCCGGCAGGTGGCGCAGGGCCCAGGCGAAGGAGAGCGGGAAGATGATCGGCCCGAGGATGGCGGCGATGCCGCCGGAGGACTGGGTGGCCCCCTGCAGCCGTCCCTGCTCGGCGCCGGACACCCGCCGCGACATCAGACCCAGCAAGCCAGCAAACACGACGCCGCCCAGCTCGAAGATCGGCAGGGCGATAAAGAAGCCGACCTGGCTGGTCGACAGGCCGAAGATCGTGAAGCCGGTGATGATCGCGCAGAAGCCGGCGATCACCGCGCCGCGCTCGCCGAGGCGCTTCACTACCGGTCCGACCACGAACGTCTGCACCGCGATCTGGACTACGCCGACGAAGACGAACGTCAGGCCCAGGAAGCCCAGGCTCCAGTGGTAGCGGAGCGTCATGTAGAGCACGAAGATATTGGGCAGCACCTGGGTGGCGATCTGGTTCAGGAAGTTGATCGCCGCCAGCGGCAGCAGGTCGCGATGCGATCGCAGCAGCGACAGGCTGCCGACCGGGTTGGCCTGCGCCCAATTCAGCGCCGGCATTCGCCGCTCCGGCGGCAGGGATTCGGGCAACACCAGCAGGCCGTAAAGCCAGTTCAACCCCAGAAGACAGGCGGCGACCAGGAACGGCGTCCGCAGCGGATCGAGGGCGAAGGCGCCGACGTGGATCGCCTGCGTCGCCAGGAAGCCGCCGGCGGCCGGTCCGATCAGGAAGCCGGCGCTCATGCCCGCGCTGATCCAGCCGAAGTTCCTGGCTCGCTCCTGCGGCGCGCTGATGTCGGCCACATAGGCGCCGGCGACGGAGTAGCCGGCGAGGCCGCTGCAGACCCGGCCCAGCAGCAGCCAGGCGACGCTGGGCGCGAAGGTCATCACCAGCAGGTCCAATGAAAGGCCGAAGAGCGAGATCAGCATCACCGGCCGGCGCCCGAAGCGGTCGGAGAGCATGCCCAGCACCGGGCCGCTGAAGAACTGCATCGCCCCCCAGGTGACGCCGAACACGAACTGCCACTCCGCCGCCGACGCCGTCGACGCGGCGTTGGCCGGGCCGAAGAACGAGCGGATCAGGTTGGGCAGGATGGGGAAGATCAGACCGAAAGAGACCGCGTTCAGCAACACCGAGGCGAAGATGAAGCCGAACGCGGCCCGCCGACCCGTCGCGGGGGCGTCCGCAGGGTCGACAGAGGGCGCGATCGCCGGCGCCGACATGCTCGCAAGCGCTCCTCGAAAACTACATCGGTAGTTCATTGACAGAACTACAGGTGTAGCTCATCGTCAAGCGGGCAGATGCGATCGGGCGCAAAGTGCGGATCAGCGGCGCGGAGAGCAGGATCATGGACGCGCTGTGGCGGCGCGGACCGCTGGTCGTGGAGGACATCATCGCCGATGCGGCGCCGGCCCAGGGCTGGAGCGATGCGACGGTGAAGGCCCTGATCGGCCGGCTGCTGAAGAAGCAGGCCATCGCCTCGTTCCGCGAGGGTGGCCGCACCCGCTACCGGCCGCTGGTCGAACGGGACGACTACATCGCCGCCGAGAGCCAGGGCCTGCTCGACCGCCTGTTCGGCGGCGAGCTGTCGCCGTTCGTCAGTCACTTCGCCGAACACCGCAAGCTCACGCCAAAGGACGTCGCCCGACTGAAGGCGCTGATCGCGAAGCTGGACGATGAGCGCTGAGCTGCTGCTGGCCCTCGCGCGCTGCAACATCGCCGCCGGCGCGGCGATCCTCGCGGTCCTGTCGCTGCGCCAGCCGCTGCGACGATGGTTCGGGGCCGAGCGCGCCTACGCCGCCTGGCTGATCGTGCCCCTGGCCGCGCTCGGCAGCGTGATGCCGGCCCAGCTTGCCGCGGGCGCGGCAGGGCCGCTCGAGGCGACCAACAATCACCTGCTCGCCTGGATCGCCGCCGGCGGTCACGGCCGCGCGCTGGTCCTGCTTTGGCTGGGCGGCGCGCTCGGCGGGATCGCTGTCGCGGCCTGGCGTCACCGGCGCTTCGCCGCGGCGATCAGGACCGGCAGGGCGGGGCCTGCCGCTGTGGGCGTGATCCAGCCGCGCCTGGTGACGCCGGCAGATTTCGCGCAGCGGTTCAGCGACGATGAGCGCCGGCTCGTCCGCGCCCACGAGCTGGCGCACATCGATCGGCTCGACGCCCGCTACAACGCCGCCGCCGCGCTGGCGACCTGGGTCTGCTGGTTCAACCCGCTGCTGCACCTGGGCGTCCGCGCCATGCGGCTGGACCAGGAGCTCGCCTGCGACGCGACCGTGCTGGGCCGCCTGCCGGCCGCGCGCCGGCTCTACGCCGAAACTCTGCTGCGCACCCACCCGGCCGCGGCGCCGGCCCTGGGTTGCCAGTGGCGTTCGGCGGCCCATCCGCTGGAGGCGCGGATCGGCATGCTGGCCTCGCCGCTCCCCAGCCAGGCGCGCCGCGACCTCGGGCTGGCGATCCTGATCGCCGGGTCGGCCGCCGCCTTCGGGACCGCCTGGGCGATGCAGCCGCCGGCGCGCGAGCCCCCGATGGTGATCCTCGTCGACCTCATGGCGCCCAGCCAGGCCGACGCCACGCTCGCCGTGGCGGTCTATCAGGTCGTCGACGAAAGCCGCGGGCCGACCGCGAGAGCGCCGCCCGGCAGCGTCGCGGAAGCCGGGACTGCAAGGTCACGCTCGGCAAGGGCCCTGTGAGCCGGGCGATCCTGGCGTTCGCGTTGTCATCCGCCGCCCTGACGGCGCCGTTGGTCGCCGCCGCGCAGGCCGCCGACAGTCCAGCGCTTCGCGCCCACCTGGACGCCGCCGCCAGAGCCTTCACGGCTGGACACGCCTTCATGGGCGCGGTGCTCGTCGATGCCGACGGCCATCGCCTGCTGGACAAGGGCTACGGCTTTGCGAACGTCGAAGCTCGGATCCCGAGTGCGCCGGACATCAAGTACCGGATCGGCTCGCTGACGAAGCAGTTCACCGCCGCGGCCATCCTGCTGCTGCAACAGGATGGAAAACTCTCCACCAGCGACCCGGTCAGCCGCTACCTGCCCGACACCCCGCCGGCCTGGCAAAGCATCACCCTGGCCGAACTGCTCGGGCACACGTCGGGCATCCCCGATCTCACCCACGATCCGGACTTTCCGGTCTGGGCCCAGAAGCCGCGCACCTGGCCCGAAGTGCTGGCGCGCTTCCGCGACCGGCCGCTGGATTTCCAGCCGGGCGCCCAGTTCGAATACAGCAGCTCGAACTACGAGCTGCTCGGCAAGATCATCGAGACGGTCAGCGGCAAGCCCTACGGCGACTTCCTGAGGGAGCGCATCTTCGATCCGCTTGGGATGCGAGACACAGGCCTCGACCGTGATGGCCTCCTGTTGCGCCGACGCGCCCAGGGCTACGTCTCGCGGCGCGACGGCGCGCTCGAGAAGGCCGCATACGGTTCCTTGTCCGTCCCGTGGTCGGCTGGTGCGATCTATTCGACCAGCAAGGACCTGTTGCGCTGGGAGCAGGGACTTTTCGGCGGCCGCCTGCTCTCCGCCGCATCGCTGCAGCAGATGACGACGCCCGGCCTTGGCGGCTACGGCATGGGCGTCTTCGTGGGCGCAATCGATGGCCTGAAGGTCATCGAGCACGGCGGCGCCATCGAGGGCTTCCACAGTTTCCTGATCCATGCGCCGCAACGCCGTCTGACCGTCGTCGTGCTCAGCAGCGCCAATTGGCAAGTTCCCGTTCCCGACCGGCTCGCCAACGGGTTGTTGGAGATCGTCCTGGGACAGCCCAACGTGCTGCCCCCGATCTCGGCGCGCGAGCTGGACCGCTACGCTGGCGCGTTCGCGCTCCCCACCTTCTCGCTGACCTTCCGCCGCGATGGCGACAGGCTCGACTCGATCTCCGACGGCGAGGCAGACCCGACGGTCTACGAGGGCCTCGACCGCCAGGGCGCGCCGTCCTTCTACGTGCCGCGCGTCGACGCCGAGATCACCTTCAAGCCCGACGCCGCCGGCGCCGTGACTTCGTTGGTGCTGCACCAGAACGGAAAGGACACGCCAGGCGTCAGGCGCTAGCTAGAGCGATGGGCAGCCTGGATCGGCGGAGGGAGAGACGATGAGCACAGCCGTCACCGAGGCCATCGTCGCGCGCGCCAAGGCTCAGGGCTGGCCGGATGGCCTGGCCGAGCGCGCGCTGGCGGCGCACACGCCCTCTCGCCAGCTCGAGGCGTGGCTGCAGGAGACGGCGAGCGAGAACTTCCTGTTCCAGATTGAACGCATCGTGGGGGTGTCCGAGCGCTTGGCGAACGGTCCCTACCGCGGCCGCGAGCTCACCTTCCGTGACGTGGAAGCGTTCGAGCACCTGTGGGCCAACGCGCCGGAGAAGGTCGGCGACTGGGAAGTCACCGTCGAACGCTCGCCCAATGCGCTGGCGCAGTTCGAGCTGCAGCCCGGCGCCAGCATCAGCGTGATCGAGGCCGAGGGCGAGCTGGTCGCCTGCACGGTCTGGTCTCCCGTCAACTGCCTGATCGGCGGCAAGCCGGCCAGCATCCACTACGCCCAGGGCCTGCGCGTCCGCGCCGACCGCCGGCGGGAGGGACTGGGCGATCTGGTGCGGCGCTTCCCGTCGCGGGCGCTGCAGAACCCCACGCTGGGGCAGGTGATGTACCTGCGCATCGGCAACGCCAACATGGCCGGCTTCCTCGAGGCGGTGAAGTTCCAGGCCGACGCCGAGCGGCCACAGAAGGTGGTCGCCACCGCCTACCTGACCGCGCGCGCCTCGGACGCCGAGATCGACGGCCTGCGTCCGGTCGAGCCGCGCGACCTGGCCCGTTGCGCGGAGCTGATCAATCGCACCCACGACGGCCTCGACCTGTTCGCGCCCTATGGCCCCGAGAGCCTGCGCCACGCGCTGGACGGCGGCGTCTGGGGCGAGCGGCCGCCGTGGCGCCCCGCGGTCTACGGCTGGGCCGACTTCCACGTAATCGAGCAGGCCGGGCGCATCGTCGCCTGCGCGGGCCTCTGGGACCGGGGCCGCGACATGCGGGAGGTCTGGCGCTCCGCGGCCGGCGAAGAGCGGCGCGTCGAGGTGGCCGCCGCGCTCGATCTCGGCTGCGAGGCTGGCCGCGAGGACGCCCTGGCCGACCTGCTCCGCGACTTCGCCTCCAGGGCCGCGGCGCTGGGCCGCCAGTCGCTGATGGCCGATCTCGAACACCTGCCGCAGGTCACGAGCCGCCTCAGCGACCTCGAGCCGCGCTGGGAGTCGCGCACGCTGGAATGGAGCCCCTACATTCCGGCGATGCCGAGACACCTCGGCGAGTGCCACCTCGACCTGCGATACTGGTGAGGCAACCAGCTCGCCCTCAGGCGAAGCGCCAGGCTTCCGCGGCGGCGATGCGGATGGCGCGGGCCTTGTGGACGGTCTCTTCGTATTCAGCGACGGGGTCGGAGTCGGCGACGACGCCGCCGCCGGCCTGGACGTAGAGGCGGCCATCCTTGAACAGGGCGGTGCGCAGCACGATGCAGGTGTCGACCGAGCCGTCGGCGCCGAAGTAGCCGACCGCGCCGGCGTAGGCGACGCCGCGCTTCTCGCTCTCCAACTCGTCGATGATCTCCATCGCCCGCACCTTCGGCGCGCCGGAAAGCGTGCCGGCGGGGAGGGCGGACATCACCACGTCGACCGGGTCCAGCCCCTCGGGCGCGTCGCCCTCGACGTTGGAGACCAGGTGCATGACGTGGCTGTAGCGCTCGACGAAGAAGCTGGCGGTGACGCGCACGTGCGGCCCCTTGCGGGCGGCGGGTAGCTCGTTCGGGGGCGCGTTGCGCCCCTGCTGGCCCAGCATGGCGACGCGGCCGACGTCGTTGCGGCCGAGGTCGAGCAGCATCAGGTGTTCGGCATGTTCCTTCGGGTCGGCGATCAGTTCGGCCTCGAACCGCGCGTCCTCCTCCGGAGTCGCGCCCCGGGGCCGGGTGCCGGCGAGGGGGCGGATGGTGATCTTGTTGTCGCGCAGGCGCACCAGGATCTCGGGCGAGGAGCCGACCAGCTGGAAGTCGGGAAAGTTGAGGAAGAACAGGAACGGCGAGGGGTTGGTGCGCCGCAGCGAGCGGTAGAGCGCGAACGGATCGTGCGGGAAAGGCGCGCTGAAGCGGTGGCTCGGCACCACCTGGAAGATGTCGCCGGCGCGGATGTAGTCCTTGGCCTTCTCGACCATCTCGCCGTAGGCCGCTTGGCTCACGGGCGAGGTGAACTGGTCGGGCTGCGGCGTTGGGTGGCGGCCGGGCGGCGGCAACGGCTGCTTCAGGGCGTCGATCACGGCGGCGATCCGGGCGCCGGCGGCGGCGTAGGCGGCCTCGGCGCTCTGGGAGGACGGGCGCACCGTGGTGACCAGGATGATCTCCTGGGCGACGCCGTCGAAGATGGCGATCAGCGAGGGACGGATCAGCACGCCGTCGGGCAGGCCCAGCGGGTCGGGATTGATGTCCGGCAGCTTCTCGACCAGCCGGATCATGTCGTAGCCGATCACGCCGAACACGCCGGCGGCCATCGGTGGCAGCCCGCGCGGCAGGTCGAGCCGCGAGCGCGCCACCAGGTCGCGCAGCGATTCCAGCGCGCCGTCGCCGTCGGGACGGAAGCGGCCGGCGGCGATGTCGTCGCCCTCGGCGATCTCGGCCTTGTCGCCCAGGCAGCGCCAGACCAGGTCGGGCGCCATCACCAGGCAGGAATAGCGGCCGCGCCAGGCGCCGCCCTCGACCGATTCGAACAGGAAGCTGTAGGGCTTGCCGTGGGCGACCTTCAAATAGGCCGAGACCGGCGTTTCCAGGTCGTCGACCAGCCGCTGGACCACCACCTGCACCTGCCCGGCGGCGTAGCCGCGGGCGAAGGCGTCAAAGGCAGGCTCGCAGGTCACTTGGAGGAGGCGGGCTTGGCGCCGGCCGCGCCGCCGGACGCCGCGGCCGCCTTGTCGATCCTGGCGGCCATGGCCGGATCGACGCCCATGGCGTTGCGGGCCAAGGCCAGGTCGGCGTGCGGCTTGATCATCTTGACCGCGGCCTGACGCGACGCTTCCTGCAGGCCTTCGAGATAGCCCGCGCTGGCGCGCTGGCGCACCAGTTCCAGCACCTGCGCCACCTGTTTCGGATCGGCCGGTTTCACCGCGTCGACGCGGACGATCACCAAGCCCTTGAGCGGGTCGGAGCCGACCGCGAACACCTGGCCTTGCTTGCCGTCGAACGCCGCGGCCAGGAACGGCTGGCCGTAGGTTTGCTGATACTGCTGCGCCTGGGCGCGTTGCAGGCCGACCTGGTGCGAGACCATCGCGCCGAAGCCGGCGGCGACCTGCTCGAAGGTCGCGCCCTTCTTCAGCGCCGCCTGGGCGTCCTCGCCCTTCTTCTGCAGTGCGCCGACGATGGTCTGCTGCATGTAGACCTGGGTCAGCAGCGGGCGGATGCCGGGCTCCTCGATATTGGGCAGGTTCGGGGGCAGCACCTGGTCGACGTGGACGGCGAAGTATTCGCCCTTCTGAGCCGGCTGGCTCGGGTCCGCGTCCTGCTCGACATCGCTGTCGCCGCCCTGCTGTAACTGGAAGGCGGCCGCGAGCAGCTTGGGGCTCAGCATCGGGTCGACCTGGCCGCTGATCGGATCCTTGCCGTCGGCCGGGACCGGTCCGACGTGGACGACGGTCAGCCCCAGCTTGGCGGCCGCATCGGCGATGCTGGCGCCGCCCTGGCGCGCGTCGTCGAACTTCTGGCTGAGGTCGTAGACCTTATCGAGCGCCTCGGACTGGCGCAGGTCGGCTTCGATCTGGGCGCGGGCGGCGGCCAGATCGGGCGCCTGGGCCGGGGTCACCTTGATCACCTTCAGCACGACGGTCTTGAAGTCGCCCTGGACCGGGCCGTTCACGGCGCCTTCTTTCATCGCGAACGCCACGACGCCCGCCTTGAGGTCGGCGACGCCGGACTGCGGCTGGTCGGAATAGGTCACCGGATCAACACCCACCGACTTGGCCACCAGGGCTGGGTCTTCGCCCTTGGTCAGGGCCGCGACGACAGCTGGGGCCTCCTTCGGATCGTTCAGCGGGATCTCGATGAACGAGCGCAGCTCCGGCTTGCCGTAGCTCGCCTTCTTGGCCTCGAACTGCTGCTGGATCGCCGCCGGATCGACGGTCAGGGTCGGGGCCAGCGCCTTGGCGCTGAAGCGTACGATGGTCAGCTTGCGCCGCTCGGGCAGCATCAGGCGTTCGCGGTTCTGCTGCATCAGCGCGACCAGCTGGGCGTCGGTGGGCTTGGGCGGAACCGGCACGCTCGATTCGGGGATCACGAAATAGGTGACGTCGCGGCTTTCCAGCAGCAGTGCGGCCTGGATCGCGGCGTAGATGCGCGGCATCTCGTAGCCTTCGTGGATCGCCGCGCCGAAGTCGCCGTCGGCGATGCTGTCGGCCAGCTCGCGCTGGAACTCGGCCATGGTGATGCCGTTGTTCTGCAGCAGCGTCTGCAGGCCTTCGGGCCGGAACTTGCCGGTCACCGAGTCGAAGATCTGGGCGATTCCGGCCGCCTGGCCCGACTCGGCCTGACGCCTCAGCTCGATCGCCACCACCTCGTCGGTGGGCCGGATGCCCGAGCGCGACAGCATCTCGAAATAGGCGGTCTGGGAGGACAGCTCCTGCAGCATGCCCTTGTCGGCGCCTTCGGTCAGCGCCTGCTCCAGCGGGAAGGTCTGGCCGGTGCGCTGCTGGTAGGCCTGCTCCTGGCGCTGGAACAGCTTCTGGAACTGGCCGGGGCTGATGACGCGCGAGCCTGCCTGCACCACCGCGTTGGAGATCGGGCCGCCGAACATCGAGCGGATGCCGCCGCTGCCGAGGAATCCGAACGCGATCACCAGCAGACCCATGATCGCAGGGCCGAACCACGATTTGGCGAAGGCGCGGAAAAGTCGAAGCATCGCGCCGTATAGAGGCCAGCGCGGGCGCCCGTCCAGCATGCGTCACGGCCAAGCTGCGCCGGCGACCGCGTTGTGGAACGCCGATGGCCCGGCTATCCCAAGGCGGCGCTGACGTCGGGTGGGCGGCGCGATGGGGTAGACGCGTGACGACACCGCGCCGGCTGATCGCCGGGAACTGGAAGATGTACGGGCTCGAAGCCTCGCTGGGCGAGGCGCGGGCCATCGCCGAGGCGGTGGACGAACACGCGCCGGGCGCGCGGGTGGCGATCTGTCCGCCCGCAACGCTGCTCAGCCGGCTGGCGCACACGCTGGCCGGCTCGGGCGTCGAGGTCGGCGGCCAGGACTGCCATGCGGCGGCGCAGGGCGCCTTCACCGGCTGCGTCTCGGCCGAGATGCTGGCCGACGCCGGCGCCACCCTGGTGATCCTCGGCCACTCCGAACGCCGCGCCGGTTGCGGCGAGACCAGCGCCGACGTCGCCGCCAAGGTGGAAGCCGCCCTGCGCGCCGGGCTGGAGCCGATCGTCTGCGTCGGCGAGACCTCGGCCGAGCGCGAGGCAGGGCGCACGCTTGAGGTGGTGCTGGAGCAGCTGAGGGGATCGCTGCCCGACGCCTTGGCCGGCGCGCCGTTCGCCCTGGCCTACGAGCCGATCTGGGCGATCGGGACCGGGGTGACGCCGACCAGCGCCGAGATCGAGGATGTCCACGGCGCCATCCGGCGCGCGCTGAGCGAGCGCTGGCCCGGGGCCGGCGCGCCGATCCTCTACGGCGGCTCGGTGAAGCCCGACAACGCCTCCGAGATCCTGGGCCTGGCCGAGGTCGGCGGCGCGCTGGTCGGCGGCGCCTCCCTGACCGCGACCCAGTTCCTGCCGATCGTCCGCGCGGCCTGATCCGCCGGCGTTTGGGGGGCGGCTACTTCGGCCGCGGCAGGACGATGAAGCCGTAGCGCTTGAAGATCGCCGACGCCTGCGGGCCCTGCAGGAACACCAGGTAGGTCGCGGCGCCGGGGTTGGTCGAGGCCGCCACCAGCGCGGCCGGATAGACGATGCGCGGGTGGCTGTCGTCCGGGAACAGGCCGACGATCTTCACCTTGGGCTCGGACTTGGCGTCGGTGTCGTAGACGATGCCCAGCGGCGCCTCGCCCTGGGCGACGAACGCCAGCGCGCCGCGGACGTTCTCGGCCGGCGCCAGATGATCCTTGACGCGGTCCAGCGCCCCCAGCGTCTGCAGTGCGGCGCGGCCGTACTTTCCGGCGGGCACCTCCGGACCGGCGATGGCGAGCCGGCCGTCCCCCAGCGCTTTGGCCAGCGGGAACCCCCTGCGGATGGTCAGGCGGACGGTCGAGGCGGCCGGGGCGATCAGGGCGAGGTGGTTGGTCAGCACGTCGCGCCGGCTCGCCGGCACGATCAGCTTGCGCTGGGCCAGGTAGTCCATCCAGTCGCTGTCGGCCGAGATGAACGCGTCGGCCGGCGCGCCCTGTTCGATCTGCCGCGCCAGCGCTGAGGAGGCGGCGTAGGACGCGCGCACCGCGGCGTGGTTCTGCGCGGCGTAGGCCGTGTCCACCTCGTCGAGCGCGTTCTTCAGCGAGGCGGCGGCGAACACGGTCAGCGGCGCGGGCTGCGCCAGCGCCGCTGTGGCGATGAAGGCGAAGGCGGCGGCCAGGGCGACGGCGCGGCGGCGTAGGGGTTTGAACATGCGGCGAGGTCCGAAGGGCAGGGCGGTCGCCTGCGACATGAAGTCCTACTATATAGCGCCGCTGAAGGTGTCACGGGGATCGCGAATGCAGGCTTGGCTCGTATCCGGCGCGCTGGTCGCCGGCCTGTTCGCCGCAACCGGTGCGGCGGGGCAGTC
>DATNIH010000066.1:0-6406 GCA_035604515.1 Caulobacteraceae bacterium
ATCATCGGCGAAATGTCGCATCTCCGTCCTTTCAGCCTTGGCCCGATTTACCGATTTTATCTCGCTGGTTGCATCAGAGCCATCGGCTTCAAGCAACGCTAGCTGGAGGATTTCTAACTTGCGTATCAGAATCTTGCTCGCCTTGTGCGCCGGCTTCGCCCTCGCCGCGCCGGCATCCGCGGCCCCGCAAATCGATCCTGCAACGGGCGTGCTGACAGTCACCGTCAGCAGCGGCGGCCTGGACCTGGGCCGGGGCGACGACGCCAGGGCGATGCTGGCCCGGCTGACGCGGGCGGCTTCGGCAGTCTGCGGCGGCAAGCCCGGCCCGGCCGACCTGGACAAAACGTCCAACTACCGCGCGTGCATGCAGGAGGCGCTGGATGGCGCGGTCGCCCGCCTGGGTGCGCCGCTGATCGTCGACCTCTACCGCGACCAGGGGCACAGCATGCTCGCCTCCGGCGGAGAGCTGCATTGAGGCGTGACGACACGAGCGCGAACCTGCTCGCCACCGCCCGCACGGAGTTTCTCCGCTACGGCTTCGACGGCACCGACGTGGCGCGGATCGCCCGCCGGAGCGGAGTGTCGCCCAACACCTTCTATCGCTGCTTCAAGGGCAAGGTGGACGTCTTCATCGCCGTCTACCTCGCCTGGGCGGCGGAGGAGCAGCGGGCTTTCGAGCGGCTGATCGCCAAGCCCGGGACGGCCGCCGAGATCGTGGACGCGGTGATCGCCCGCCACAGGCAACACGTGTGGTTCCGGCGCAGCGTCCGCCGGCTGGCGCATGAGGACACCTTCGTGCGGCGCGCAGTGGCGCTGGTGCGCAGCGACCTCCTGCGCACGTTGACGACCTGGGCGGGCTCAGCCGCCGACCCGTCCGCGGTCGCGGCCGAGCTCATCCAGTTTGAACAGCTGGCGGTGGCGCTGGCCGAGGCCGAACTGGACGACATGACGCTCGACGACGGCGCGCTGCGCGACCGGCTGGCGGCCATGCTCATGCGCTGGCGCGTGCGAGCGATCGAAGGACCGGCGATCAGCGCCTGACCCCTCGCGCCTGCGCCCGCTTGCCCCTATGCATCGCAGAGAGCGGTGTCGGGGGAAAGGGAAGCATGGGCCAGGCGGTCGCTGCGGAGAACGCCCCGGCGGCGGCAAGCGTGGCGGTCGTCATCGCCGTCTGCTTCGCCATCGCCGCGCTCGAAGGCTACGACATCCAGGCGCTTGGAGTCGCCGCGCCTTCGATGGCGCCGGCGCTGCACATGCCGGAAGCCTACATCGGCTGGGCGGGGAGCCTGACCATGGCGGGGCTGATCGTCGGCGCGGTCGCCGGCGGCTGGGCGGCCGACCGCATCGGCCGCAAGCCGGTGCTGGTTGCGTCGGCCGCCTTGTTCGGCCTCTTCACCGTGATGACCGCGTTCGCGCAGACCAGCGAGGTACTGCTGGTCTTGCGCACGCTCACCGGCCTCGGCCTCGGCGGCGCGATGCCGAACATGATCGCGGTCGGCGCCGAAATCAGCCGGCCGGAACGGCGTGCGTCGACCATCACCACCATCTTCGTGGGCTTCCCGGCCGGCGGCGCGGTCGCATCGCTGATCACGCTTTCGGTGCTCGCCGGCGTGTTGCCGAAGAGCTTCGACTGGCGGCTCGTGTATCTGGTCGGCGGGATCGCCCCGCTGCTCATCGCGCCGGCCGCTTTCGCCATCCTCCCGGAGACCAGGCCAGAGCGCACCGGCGAGCGGCGCGACGTGCTGAACGTCCTCTTGGGCGAAGGACGCGCGGCGGCGACGCTCTTGCTCTGCCTCGCCTTCGCCTGCACGACGATCCTGCTCTACCTGATGGTCGGCTGGCTGCCGACGCTGGTCGTCGGCGAGGGCCACACGCGCATCGAAGGCGCACTGGCCGCACTGTCGTTCAATGTCACGGGGATCGCCGGCGGGGTGGCGATCGGGCTCGCGGTCGATCGGTTCGCCATGCGGCGCCCGATGGTCGCAAGCTACGCCGGCCTGCTCGTGGGAATCGGCGTGCTCGCCGCCACGCCCGCCTTCGCCGCGGTTCTGGCGTTCGCGGGCGTCGCCGGCTTCTGCGCCATCGGCGCGCAGTTCTCGCTCTATGCCGTGTCGCCGATCTACTATCCGAAGAGCGCCCGCGCGCTGGGCGTTGGCGCCGCCGTCGGAGCCGGCCGCGTGGGCTCGATCATCGGCCCGTCGCTGGGCGGCATCCTGCGCGGCGCGCATGCGAGCTCCAGCCAGGTGCTGGCGGTGACCTTGCCGGTGATCCTGCTGGGCGGCGCGGCCGCCGTGGCGCTGAGCTACGTCGGCAAGGCGAACCAGAGTTAGGAGGATCAGATGCTGGCGCTTCGACCCAACTGCGAGTGCTGCGACCGCGACCTGCCGCCGGCCAGCACCGAAGCGATGATCTGCTCGTTCGAGTGCACCTTCTGCCGCGACTGCGCAGAAGGCGTCCTCAGCGGCCACTGCCCGAACTGCGGCGGCGCGTTCGCGCCCCGCCCCATCCGCCCCGCCGCGCTGCTGGCGAAGTTCCCGCCGTCAACTGAGCGGGTGCTGAAGGAAGGCGGCTGCCCCGCTGCGGCCTGAGGTCGAAGCGCAAAGTCCTCCCCCGTTGCGGGAGGGGGACCACCCGCAGGGTGGTGGAGGGGGACCGCCGCTTGCGCGGCCGGCAGGCAAGCAGAACCTAGGTCACGCCTGAAACGGGCGCGGCCGGCATCGCGCCCCCTCCACCGCGCTATCGCGCGGTCCCCCTCCCCCTCCACCGCGCTATCGCGCGGTCCCCCTCCCCCTACGGTGGAGGATCTGGGGTTTACCGCTCCGCGACCACCTTATTCTTCAGCACCCCGATGCGGTCGATTTCGACTTCGACGGTATCGCCATCCTTCATCCAGAGCGGCGGGTTGCGGGCCGCGCCGACGCCGCCGGGCGTGCCGGTCACGATGACGTCGCCCGGGCGAAGCAGCGTCCAGAGCGACAGGTAGGCGATCAGCTTGGGCACGTCGAAGATCATGTTCTCGAGCTTGGAGTCCTGCACGACCTGGCCGTTCAGCCGCGTCTGGATGCGCTGGGGCCCGAGCGGGCCGACCTCGTCCGGCGTCACCAGGTAGGGCCCGAACGGGCCGGAGCCGGGGAAGTTCTTGCCCGGGATGAACTGGGTGGTGTGCCGCTGGAAATCGCGGATGGAGACGTCGTTGTAGCAGGCGAATCCCGCGACGTGGTCCAACGCCTTGTCCTCCGCCACGTTGCGCGCGTCGAGGCCGATGACGACGGCGAGCTCGCCCTCGTAGTCGACGGAGTCGGAAGCCCTAGGCTTGATGATCGGCTGCTCGTGCCCGACCTGGGTGTCGGCAAAGCGGGTGAAGACCGTCGGGTGCGCCACCGCCGACCGCCCCGTCTCCGCCCGGTGGTCTTCGTAGTTGATGCCAATGCAGATGATCTTGTCCGGGTCCGGGATCACCGGGTCGAACGCGATCGCACTCCAGGGATGGTCGGCGGGCTCGCCGACAAGGGCTCGCGCCCCTTCCAACCCGCCCGCGCGCAGGAGGGCTTTCAGCGACGCCGCGCCCAGCCGCAACTTCAGATCGACAACGCCGGCGCCCGTGGCGAGGCCGAAGCTGGCCTCGCCACCCGCCCGATAGCTCAGGAGTTTCATGCCCGGCTCAGACCAGCTCGGCCGGCTTGATGTCGAACTCCTTCAGGAACGGGGCCGCATGGTCGATGCGCCCCGTCAGCGTCTTCGGATCGCCTGACGCCAGCTGGAACACGGCCTCGGCGATGTATTCGACCGGCTGCACGCGATCCTTCGTCGCCTCGGTGATGAGCCCGTGCACGGCGACCCCGGGCGTCGCCACCAGGCCCGGCGAGACCACGTTCACCGCAATGCCGTCGGCATAGACCTCCGAGGCGAGCCCGGTGGTGAACCGTTCGAGCGCGGCCTTGCACATGCCGTAGACGGTTCCGCCCCGCGCGCCCGGCGGGAACGGTTGCTTGGGATGGAAGGCCGCCCCGGACGAGATGTTGACGATCCAGCCCTGATGCCGCTCGCGCATCGACGGCAGGACGAGCTGCGAGAGATGGAACGGCGCGTAGACCTGCACCTCCATCATCAGCTTGAAGCGCTTCTCCGGGAAGTCGGCGACCGGCATGAAGTAGGTGATGGCGGCGTTGTTCACCAGGATGTCGACCGGGCCATAGGTGGCGACGGTGGTCTCGACCAGCCGCACGCGGTCGTCGTGCAGAGCCAGGTCGGCCTTGATGAAGGTGGCCTCGCCGCCGGCGCGTCTGATGCGCTCGACGGTCTCGTGCAGCGTGCCGGGCAGCCGGCTCTCGCCCTCCTCGGCCGTGCGCGCCGAGGCGACGACCCGGGCGCCCTCCTGGGCAAGTCTGGCCGCGACCGCCTCGCCGATGCCGCGGCTGGCGCCGGTGACGATGGCCGTGCGCCCCTTCAGCGGCCCGTTTGGGTTGACTTTCGCCTCGCTCATCGAGGGTCTCCTCCGGTTCTGGATTTTTCCTCAAAAACCCTTCCCGCCAAACGGCGAACGGCGCAAGCCTTTGGCGCGTTTGACCGGCGATCGGTCGGGCGCCAAAGATGATCGCCGATCACCCATCGCGACCGCGCCCCGCTCAAGGACCAGAGGCCCATGGCCACGCTCACCCAATCCCTTCCCCGCACGGACGCCGCCATCGAGGCCGCGCTGGCCGAGGCGCACCTGCCGAGCCTGATGATGTCGCTGGTGCACCTGACCGGCGACCCATCGATCCTGTCAGACGACATGAAGCCGGCCTACGACATGTTCGCCGACGGCCGCCTGGGCGGATTCAACGAGGAGAAGCAGGCGCGCATCCGTGATCGTGCGCGCTCGGCGATCGCCGCCTACCTGGCGGGCGACGGGCGCCTGCCGCCGCCGCCCGCGCCGGCAACCGTGCGGCGGATGATGGACTTCATCGTCGGCGGCCAGGTTCCGGAGCGCTACACCGGCATGCTGATGGAGGAGCTGGCGGTCGACGGCGTCGACCAGAAGCGTCCGCACTGGGAGGCGCCCAAGCTCAGGGCCGCCGCGGCCAAGATGAAGGTTGTCATCGTCGGGGCCGGCATGTCGGGGCTGCTGGCCGGGATCCGCTTGCAGCAGGCGGGCGTCGCCTTCGAGATCATCGAGAAAAACGCCGACGTCGGCGGCACCTGGCTGGAAAACACCTATCCCGGCTGCCGGGTGGACAACCCCAGCCACCTCTACGGCTACTCGTTCGAGCCGAACCACGAGTGGCCGATGCACTTCTCGACCCAGCCGGTGCTGCGCGATTACTTCGTGGGCTGCGCCGACAAGTACGGCCTGCGTCAGCACATCCGCTTCAACACCCAGGTGACCGAGGCGCGCTTCGACGAGGCGGCCAAGCTCTGGCGAGTGACGATCCGGAAGCCGGACGGAGCCGAAGAGACGCTGACCGCCAACGCCTTGATCAGCGCCGTCGGGCAGCTGAACCAGCCACGCCTGCCGGACATCCCCGGCCGCGACAGTTTCAAGGGCGAGGCCTTCCACTCCGCGCGTTGGCGGCACGACGTGGACCTGAAGGGCAAGCGGGTCGCGTGCATCGGGACGGGCGCCAGCGCGTTTCAATTCGTGCCGGCGATCGCGCCAGAGGTGGCCAAGCTCACCGTCTTCCAGCGGACGCCGCCCTGGCTCGGGCCGACGCCGGACTATCACAACGAAGTCACCGCCGGCGAGCGCTGGCTGTTCGAGCACGCGCCCTTCTATGAGAAGTGGTACCGGTTCTGGCTGTTCTGGACCCTGACCGACGGGCTTTACGAGGGCGTCAAGGCCGATCCCAACTACAAGGGCCCGGAGACCGCTGTCAGCGACTTCAACGCGGGCATGCGCGCCATGCTCATCGAGATCCTCCGTCCACAGACGGAGGGGCGTCCCGATCTGATGGACAAGATCATCCCCAGCTACCCGCTGGGCGGCAAGCGTTCCGTGCGCGACAACGGCGTCTGGATCGGGGCGCTCAGGCGCCCGAACGTCGAGCTGGTCACCGAGCCGATCACGGAAATCCGGCCCGAGGGCCTCGTCACCGCCGACGGCGTCCTGCACGAGGTCGACGTCATCATCTATGGCACCGGCTTCACGGCCAGCGACTTCCTCAAGACCTACAAGGTGTACGGCAAGGGCGCGGTCGAGCTGCACGACCAGTGGGACGGCGATGCGCGCGCCTATCTGGGCATGACCGTCCCGAACTTCCCCAACCTCTTCCTGCTCTACGGGCCGAACACCAACATCGTGGTCAACGGCTCGATCATCTTCTTCTCCGAGTGCAGCGTTCGCTACATCGTTGGCGCCCTCGAACTCTTGGCCGAGACCGGCGCGGCGACGCTGGAGCCGAAGCGGGGGGTCCACGACGCCTTCAAC
>DATNIH010000067.1:0-2863 GCA_035604515.1 Caulobacteraceae bacterium
CGACTACTTCGTCGAGCGCAAGCTCTATCCCAACGTCGATTTCTATTCCGGCCTGATCCTGGAAGCGATCGGCTTCCCCACCAGCATGTTCACCGTGCTGTTCGCGGTCGCGCGCACCGTCGGCTGGGTCGCCCAATGGGCGGAGATGATCGAGGATCCCTCCCAGCGCATCGGCCGCCCGCGCCAGCTCTATACGGGCGCGACCCAGCGCGACTATGTGCCGATGGGGGCGAGGAAGTAGGGCGTTCGAGCCCAACCTTCGCCTTATCGCTCGGTCAATTCGATCTTGTACCCCCCGAGATCCTCGACGCGGGCGATGACCTAATTTCGCGCCCGGGGGCCGGCGCGGTTTTTGGTCTGCACAGCGGGCGAGGTAGCCGAGCGACTGGCACTCCCCACCACCGCCCGATCCCTCATTTGCGCATCAGCGGACCCCCGTTGTATAGGAACCTTCGTTCCACTCGCCACAAGGGGCGGCGTACAGCAGCATGGCAGGACCACTGAAAGCGGCCGTGATCGGCGTCGGCCATTTTGGCCAGCATCATGCCCGCAAGCTGGCCGAGAACCCCGAGGCCGCGCTCGTCGCCGTCGTCGATCGCGACCGGAGCCGGGCGGCGGAGGTGGCGGCCAGGCACGGGGCCGAGGTGCTCACCGATCACGTCCCGCTGCTGGGCCGGGTCGATGTCGTCTCCATCGCCACGCCGCCGGCGAGCCACCACGCGCTGGCGCGGGATTTCCTCACGCACGGCGCCCATGTCCTGGTGGAGAAGCCGATCACCGAAACCGTCGAGGAGGCGGAAGACCTGATCCGGCTCGCCAAATCCTGCGGGCGGGTGCTGCAGGTCGGCCATATCGAGCGCTTCTCGGCCGTCGGCGCGCATATCGCAGCGCTCGTCCACCGGCCGCTGTTCATCCAGGCCGAGCGCGTCGGCCTCGCCAAGCCGCGGGGCGAAGCGGTGAGCGCCGTGCTCGACCTGATGATCCATGACCTGGACCTGGTCCTCAGCCTGGTGCGCTCGCCCATCGAATGGGCGCACGCCCTGGGCGCGCCGGTGGTCACATCCGCCGACGACATCGCGAGCTGCCGCCTGCAGTTCGCCAACGGCTGCGTCGCCGACCTGACAGCCAGCCGCATCAGCTTCAGAAGCGAACGCAAGATGCGGATTTTTCAGCAGGATTCCTGCACCTCGGTCGATTTCCTGAAGCGCCGGATCAGCGTCTTCCGCCGCCAGGCCGAGGGCGCCGACGGTGCCGCCCGGATCACGGTCGAGGACAAGGTCTACCCGCCCGTGGACGCCCTTGAGCAGGAGCTCGGCTCCTTCCTCGCGGCGGTTCGCCAAGGCAAGGAGCCGGTGGTATCCGGGGAAGACGGGCGCCGAGCCCTGGAGGCGGCATTGCTGGTCGATCGCGAGCTGCAGGCCCATCGCCGGCGGGTGGAAGCTTCCTCCGGCTAACCCGCCTTCGCTTTCCGAGTGGCGATCATGGCAAGAGCGACGGCCGCCGCCCGGTCGCTGGGGCGGCCTTCCACCGCGAGCTTGGCCAGCGCCTCGCCATAGGCGGAGCGCTGGGCGGCGCGCGCCTCCGGCACGGCGAGCAAGCGGTCGAGCGCCTCGGCCAATTTCTCGGGCCGGCAATTCTCCTGCAGCAGCTCGGGCGTCGCTTCGCGGTCGAGCAGGAGGTTCACGAGCGAGGCGTATTTCACCTTGATGAGGCGCCTGACGATCGCCGCCGTGAGCGGCCTGGCGCGATAGGCGATCACGGCCGGGGTTCCGACCACGGCGAGCTCCACGGCGACCGTTCCCGAGGCCGCGAGCGCTACGTCGCTGGCGGCGAATGCGTCGCGCTTGGCCGCCGGATCGAGGACGACCGTGGTTGGTACGCCGAGTGCGTGCGCGGCGGCTTCGGCAGCTTCCGCGACCGGCCCCACTGTCGGCAGGACGACACGCAGGCCCTGGTGACGCTCCGCCAGCCGGCGGACCGCCGCGCCGAAAATCGGCATCAGGAGACGCAACTCGAAAGCGCGGCTGCCGGGCAGGAGGCAGATCACCGGCACCTCGGCCGGGATTCCGTGGCGCTCGCGGAAGCCGCGACCGTCCGGCACACCCATCATGGTTTCCAGCGCCGGATGGCCGACATAGGTGCAGGGAAGGCCATAGCGCGTGAAATAGGGCGGCTCGAAGGGAAGAAGCGCCAGGAGATGGTCGCAGAGCCGGGCGAGCCGGGCGGCGCGGCCGGGCTTCCAGGCCCAGACCGTCGGCGCCACGTAGTGGAGGATCGGGATGCCGCTGCCCCTGAGACGCCGCGCGACACGCAGGCAGAA
This sequence comes from Caulobacteraceae bacterium, assembly GCA_035604515.1. Taxonomy (GTDB): domain Bacteria; phylum Pseudomonadota; class Alphaproteobacteria; order Caulobacterales; family Caulobacteraceae; genus Acaudatibacter. Next base: position 2,321 of record DATNIH010000067.1, read on the forward strand.
GCCCGGCGCGTCGATGGTCACCAGCAGGTCCGGCGGAGACCGACGCAGCCAGCGGGCGGTCTCCCCGATCCGGCGCAGCAGGCGCGGCAGATGCGGCAGAAGCTCGACCAGCCCCATGTGGCTCAGCTCCGCCATGGGAAAACGGCTCGCCAGGCCTGCGGCCGTCATCTGCTCGCCGCCGATCCCTTCCAGCGCAATCGCCTCACCCGCAGCCCGGCGCAAGGCCGCCATCAGGCGCGCGCCCAGCACGTCGCCGGAGGGCTCGCCGGCGATCAGCACGATGCGCATATCAGGGGGGCGCAAGGCAGGGCCGCTCATGCTGGCGGATCGATGCCGACGAGGAACATGCCCGCTCTGTCGGCCTCGGCCGCGAGCAGCCCGGGATCGAGGACGAGCACGCCGCCCGCCTCGACGGCAATGCCGCGGAACCGCGCCGCAGCGGCGTGCCTGATCGTCGCCGGACCGATCACGGGCGGGTCGGCGCGCATTTCCTGCTGGGGCTTGCGGGCCTTGACCAGGATCGCGCCCGTCCCGCCCCGGGAA
>DATNIH010000068.1:0-32942 GCA_035604515.1 Caulobacteraceae bacterium
AGAACTCGTCCCAGTTTTGCTCGTCGTGTGCGGGCTGGGGCCTGGGGGCTGCGCCGCCGCGTCCGATGGTCTTGAGGGCCGGTCGGGTCTTGGCGGCGCGGCGCGGCGCCAGGGCCTGGACCTTGGCTTCCTCGCCGACCTCGAAGCGGCCGATCAGGCGGGCCAGCTCCTCGGTCTCCTGGGCCAGGGCGTGGCTGGCGGCGGTGGACTGCTCGACCATGGCCGCGTTCTGCTGCGTCACCTGGTCCATCTGATTGACCGCGGTGTTGACCTGCTGCAGGCCGGTGGCCTGCTCCTGGGCCGAGGCGGCGATCTCGGCGACGACGCCGTTGATCTGGGCCACCTGGGTGACGATCCGCTCCAGCGCCTTGCCGGTCTCGCCGACCAGGTTGACGCCCTTGTCGACCTGCTGCGAGGAGGCCGAGATCAGCGCCTTGATCTCCTTGGCCGCCTCGGCCGAGCGCTGGGCCAGCGCCCGCACCTCGGAGGCGACGACGGCGAAGCCCTTGCCGGCATCGCCCGCCCGGGCCGCTTCCACCCCGGCGTTGAGCGCCAAGAGGTTGGTCTGGAAGGCGATCTCGTCGATCACGCCGATGATTTGGCTGATCTGCTGGGCGCTGGTCTCGATCTCGGCCATGGCCGAGACCGCCTCGCGCACCACCGCGCCGGAGTGTTCGGCGTCGGTCTTGGCCTGGGAGACCACGTCGCGGGCCTCGCCGGCCCCCTGGGCGGTCTTGCGCACCGTGGCGGTGATCTGATCCAGCGCCGCGGCGGTCTCTTCCAGGCTCGCCGCCTGCTGTTCGGTGCGCCGCGACAGGTCGTCGGAGGCCTGGGTGATCTCGCCCGTGCCCGAGCGGATGGCGGCGGTGTTGGCCGCCACGATCTTCATCGTGTCCTGCAGCTGCTCCATCGCCGCGTTGAAGTCGCTGCGCAGCTTCTCGTACTCGGCCGAGAACGGCTCGGAGAGGCGGAAGGTCAGCACCCCGTCGGCCAGGCGGCTCAGGCCCGTGGCCAGGTCGCCGACCACCTGGGCCTGCAGCTGCGCCGCCCGGGCCCGCTCGGCCTCGGTCTTCTCCCGCGCCTCGTCGGCCACCCGGCGCTGTTCCACCGCCTCGGCTTCCAGCCGCACCTTCTCGATCGCCGCTTCCTTGAAGGTCTGCACCGCCCCGGCCATCTGGCCAACCTCGTCGCCGCGGCCAACCGCCGGGATCTCAACCCCGTTGTCGCCTGACGACAGGCGCTTCATCGCCCCCGTCATCGCCACCACCGGACCTGCTATCCCTCGCGTCAAAACAAAGCCGCAGGCGATCGACAGCAACAGTGTCGCCACGGCCCCGGTCAGCAACATCGCCACGGCGTTGCTGAATGCCGCCTTCTCTGTTGCCGCGGCTTCGGTCAATGCCGCCGTCTGCGGGTCCGTGATCGACTTGAGGATCTCCCGGATCTGGGTCAGGCGGCCGACCGTGGCGACATCGGCGACGGCCTTGGTGGCCGTCGCGGGGCTGCGCCGTTCGGCGATAAGGCTCAGATCCTGGTCGTTCACCGTCGCGGCCTCGCGCACCAGATCCGAGACCCGCGAGCGGTCTGCCTCGGTCTCCGACAGAGTCGACAGCGTCTGCGCGTCGGACGCGAACGTGGCGGCGAAAGCGCTCGCGCGGTTGGGGAAGCTCTCGTCACCCGTCGAGACAAAGCCGCGCACGGCGTTCTGTTGCTCCACGAGGGCCTGCAGCGCGGCGGAGGCGGCGTCGAGCCGCGCGTGGCTGCGCTCGTTCGCTTCGAAGGCGCCGCCGACCGCCCGCAGGCTCATGAAAACGGCGAGACTCGACGCCAGCACCGCTATCACCACAACCGCGAAAGCCAGAGCCAGCTTCCGGGTGATGCTGAGATCCTTGAGAGACATCGACCAAATCCTCGTTGACCGCCGCACGACCTCGGTCGGCGCGCCGCGCTAGGCTTCGGGTATGCCAATGCTTGCTGAAGGTTGGGTTAAGATCGGGAATTGTCGGGAATCTGCGAGAAGCCGGGAACGGCTAGGTCGGCGGCGGCGGCGCCGCTTCAGGCGTACACCCCGTCATCGCCCTCTATGACCAGCAGCGCGGTCGCCGGCCCTTCGCCCCCACCGTCGATGGCAAAGCTCGCCCGGCCGTCAAAGTAGATGGCGTCGCCGGCGGCCAGAACCAGCGGCGCATAGAGCTCGCTACGCAAGACCACCGCGCCGTCCAGCACGCGGAGGTAGGCCTCACCGTCAGTCGATCGGAGCGCCGCGGGCGGCGTGGCCCCGCCTTCAATGGTCAGCACGATCGGCGTGAAGCTCTTGGCGAGGAGGTCGGCCCCCGCCGCCAAACCGATTCGCCCGAGAATTCTCACCGGCGCCCCCTCGCCGGCGCGCACGATCGAGCGACGACCGGTCGCCAGGTGAGTCGTCGATGCTTCTTGCGCAAGCAAGCCCTCGAGGTCGACCTCGAGCGCCCGGCACAGTCGGACCAGCTTGTCATAGTTGAGCATCGATTGGCCCAACTCAACGCGCGACAAAGTCGACACAGGCACGCCACTTTCCGCGCTGAGATCGGCGAGGGTCCAACCCTTGGCCAAACGCAGCTTGCGCATTGCCGGACCCGTATCCGGAGAAGGCTTCGATCGCATCGCCGACTCATCCTGAGAATTCTTGGAATGCTAGGGCCTCGCCCCGTTGAGTCCAGGGAGCGCAACCCCGCGAACTGAGGCGGCCTGACACAGGGTCACCGAGCTACGGAGCCATCTCCCGCATCACCGATGCTGCTTCAGCGGAAACCGTGTTCACGACTGGTCGCAACGGCCATCAGCGCTCCTTGCGGTAGCTCGCGAGGGCTCGGCGGACCAGGTCTGCAGACTGGCCGACATCGGACCCGACCGCAGCGGCGCCCAGGTTGCGGCTCATCGTGGCGGCGTCGACCTCTAGTCCCTCGATCACCTGGGTCATGGCCGCGAGCGCGCCGTGGGCCAGTTCGAAGAGGGTGGCGAGACCGGGCGCTTCGGCCTGCCAGCCGCCGAGGCCGCGCTCCTGTTCCTGGGGCAGACCCGAGAAGATGGCGGCCGCGATGCCGGGCGCGCGGATCGCGGCCGACAGCGCCACCTGGCAGCCGGTGGGGTTGCGCTTGTGGTCCATTGCCGAGGAGCCGCCGCGACCTTCGATACGCGGCTCGAACGCTTCACCGACCTGGCTCTGGGCCATCAGCGAGACGTCGCGGGCGATCTTGCCGATGGCGCCGACCAGGATGGCCAGCGCGCCGGCGAGGCCCGCCACGCCATCGCGACGAGACTGCCAAGGCATGGGTGCGACGCCCAGGCCGAGATCGGCGGCGACGCGCTCGACCACCCTGAACTCGAGGCCGGCCAACGAGCCCGACGCACCGCCAAGCTGAAGGATGAGTGCGTCGGTGGCTTCGCGCTCGAACCGGCGCAACGCGGCGTCGATGCCTAAGAGCCAGTTGGCGGCCCTGAGGCCGAAGGTGATCGGCAAGGCGTCCTGCAGCAAGGTCCGTCCGAGCATCGGCGTGACGGCATAGCGTTCCGCCAGACCTGCCAGCGCGTTGGTCAGCGTCAGCGTTGCGTCGACGATCAGCCCGGCGGCGGCCTTCGCCTGCAACATCAGGGCGGTGTCTGCGACGTCCTGGCTGGTCGCGCCGCGATGCACCAGCTTCGCCGCCTGCCCGTCGCGTTCGGCGACCAAGGCGCGCAGACGAAACACCAACGGGATGGCCAGGGTCCCGGCATGGGCCGCCGCCTCGGCGAGGTCGGCGATGTCGAACCGGGCTCCGGCGCAGGTCTCCGCGATCACGTCGGCTGCCTCGGCGGGGATCAGACCCTCGGCGGCTTGCGCGCGGGCGAGGGCGGCCTCGAAGTCGAGCGCGGCGCGCAGCAGGGTCTCGTCGCCGAGCGCGGCGATCATGGCGGCGGTCGAGGCCGGCCTGTCGCGGAGAAGCGACGCCAAGGGCGGTTTCCTTCCGGCTCAGCAGTCGAAGAAGACGGTTTCGTGCTCGCCCTGCAGGTGGATGTCAAAGCGGTAGGTCGCCGGCGCGCCCTTGACCCTGGCTGCGATCAAGGTGGCGCGGCGCGCAGGCGGCACGAGGGCCAGGATAGGGTCCTCATCGTGGCCTTCTTCGCCTTCGAAGTAGAGCCGCGTCACCAGGCGCTTGAGCAGGCCGCGGCCGAACACACCGACCGCGATATGCGCCGCCTGCAGACTATTGCCGGGTCCGGGCGTGCGGCCCGGGAGAATGGTGTTGAAGCGGAAGCCGCCGTCCTCTTCGGTGGCGCTGCGGCCAAAGCCGATGAAGTCGGCATCGAGCGGCAGGTGCTCGCGCGCATCATCGGGACTGTTGTAGCGACCGGCGGCGTTGGCCTGCCAGATTTCGATCATGGCGTCGGACACGGGGACGCCGCCGGCGTCGAACACCTGGCCCACGATCTCGATCGGCCGGCCGGCGATCGACCCCCGCACGGTCGGCTGATTCAGCAGATAGTGCTCCCGCGGCATCAGTTCCGGCCGCGCGCCGAGGTCCGAGCTTCCGACCAGATCCGCGCCGCCCTTCCAGGGCAAGCCATAGTGGAAGAACGGACCGACGGTCTGCCAAGGCGTCTGGCCGAACAGCTCGGGGCTTTGGTTGTCCTGGCCCACAGATCAAGCCTCCATCGGGGTGGCTGCGGGGCCGCGCAGGACGATGTCGAACAGGTAGCCCAACGCCCAGTTCGGCTCGGTGGTCGCCAGATCGAAGCGTGACACCAGCCGTTGCCGGTAGGGCTCGGCGACGGCGCTGATGATCGGGTCGATCGGGATCAGGGGATCGCCGGGGAAATACATCTGGGTGACCAGGCGGGTGGCGAAAGCCGGCCCCAGCAGTGACAGGTGAATGTGCGACGGGCGCCAGGCGTTGTGGTGGTTCCCCCACGGATAGGCGCCGGGATGCACGGTGACATAGCGATACCGGCCCTCGGTGTCGGTGATCACCCGGCCAGCGCCGGTGAAGTTGGGATCCAGCGGCGCGTCCCACTGATCCTTCTTGTGGATGTAGCGGCCGGCGGCATTGGCCTGCCAGATCTCGATCACCGTGTTGACAACGGGGCGATGGCCTTCGTCCAGAACGCGGCCGGAAACGACGATCCGCTGGCCCTGGGCCTGGCCGCTGTGCTGCCGGGTCAGGTCCGCCATGGCCCCTCCCATGAGGCCGTCCCAGTTCGCCGGGCCGGTGATCTCGGTGAGCGTCTGGGGGATGCGCACCAGGGGCTGGCGCGGCGAACGGGCGACGGTCGAACCATAGGCCCCGAACAGTGACGGCGGCTGCCCCAGGTCTTCGCGCGTGTACGCCGGATTGTCGGTCATTCGCGCCCTCCCGGGCCAAGATGCAGGGGCAAGCCGACGTAGTTCTCGGCCAGGACGGTCTGGGCGGCCGTTGAGGACTGTATGTAGTCGATCTCGGCGGCCTGAAATCTGCGTGCCATGAGTCCGTCGCCGGGGAAGCGGTGGGTCAGGCCCGTGAACCACCACGAGAAGCGTTCCGCCTTCCAGACCCGCGCAAGGGCCCGCGCCGAATAGGTGTCGACACCCGCCGTAGAATGCTCGCCGAAATACTCTGCATAGGCCTGCGACAGCAGTAGCACGTCGGAGGCGGCAAGGTTCAAGCCCTTGGCCCCCGTCGGCGGGACAACGTGGGCGGCGTCGCCCGCGAGGAACAGCCGGCCATGGCGCATCGGCTCGGCGACGAAGCTGCGCAGCGGCGTGATGCTCTTCTCGAAGGAGGGTCCGCGCACCACGCCGGCAGCCGCCAGTGGTCCCAGCCGCCGGCATAGCTCGTCCCAGAAGCGGTCGTCCGACCACGCGTCGACGCGCTCGTCCAGACCGCACTGGATGTAGTAGCGGCTGCGGGTGAGCGAGCGCATGCTGGCTAGCGCGAAGCCGCGCTCGTCGTTGCAATAGATCAGCTCATGGTGGGCCGGCGGGACATCGGCGAGTATGCCCAGCCAGCCGAACGGATACTGGCGCTCGAAGGTGCGAAGCAGCCCCTGCGGGACGCATGTGCGAGCGACGCCGTGAAAGCCGTCGCAGCCGGCGACGAAGTCGCAGTCGATCCGCTGCTCGACGCCGTTCCGACGCCAGGTCACGAAGGGCGCGTCGGTGCCCAGGTCGTGGAGCCCGACCTCCTGGGCGCCGAACTCGATCGCGAGCCCGCGCTCCAGGGCGGCCTCGAACAGGTCTCGCATGAGCTCCTGCTGGCCGTAGACCGTCATCACCTCGCCGGTAAGTCCCCGCATATCGATCCGATGACTCTGATCGTCGTGCAGCAGGCTGATCCCGGCGTGGACGAGGCCCTCGCGCCTGAGACGCTCGGCGAGCCCCAGCCCCTCCAGGATGCGGACGGTAATGGGTTCCAGCACGCCGGCGCGGACACGGGCCTCAACGTAGTCACGATCGCGCTGCTCGAGCACTACAGCGTCGATACCGTCGCGTCGCAGAAGATGCGCCAGCAGCATCCCCGCCGGGCCCGCGCCAATGATCGCGACCGAGGTTCGGATCTCGACCTCCCTCCCCGTCTGGCTCCTCAGAGCGCGGGCATTTTGTCGGCGATGGTGGCCGAGACCAGCGTGCGCCAGTCGGCAGCCTTCGGCGCGAGGCCTTCGAACGAGGCCAGGTCGACAAGCGCCGGCCGGTCTTGGCCGGCGGCAAAGGGCAGGCCCTTGTCCTGGAAGCGCCGCGCGGCCTCGATCATCTGCCGCCGGAACTGGAGGATGGCCAAGTCGCTGGAACCGAGATGTTCGCGCGTGCGATCGGCGATCGGGCCCATTGACTCCCACATCGCCATGTCCTGGGCGGGAATGCCCTGGATGCCGGTGAAGTCGCCGCGTTGCATGGCTGCGCGGTCCTGGCCGTAGCGATTGTCGGCGTTGCGCCGCTTGCGCCAGTTCTCGTCGAGGTCGACGCCCGGCGTGGCGTGGCAGAAGGCGCGCCACTCGTCCTGGCCGATGCCGCCTGTTTCGTGCCAGGCGATCCAATAGAACATGGTGTTCACGTCATCGATCGGCACCAGCATCTGCGCCAGCTTGTAGCGATCGTTAGGGGGGATCAGCACCGTGAACGGGGCGATGAAGAGGGTGGTGCGCACGTAGTTAAAGCGCTCCGGCGCCACCAAGGGGCGGCGCAGGGCTGCATAGTGGAAACCAAACGCGGTCTGCTCGATTTCCAGCCGCGGCGCCTTGTCGTCGGACGGGCGCAGCCACGCGCCCTCGCGCGCCGTCGAGCCGGTCACCCTGGCGGCCGGCATGTTGGTCGAGTGCAGGCTCGAGGAGTGAGCCGAGTCGATCGACCCCTCCAGCACCTGCGCCCAATTGCAGGCCGCATGCATCTTGACGATGCTGATGTTCGTCGTCGGCGTCGGCGCCCAGGCGGGAGCCTCGAACGGGGCGATAGCCTCGGGATCGCCAAGCCAGACCCAGACGAAGCCACCAGCCTCCCTGACCGGGTAGGCGCGGTGCCTCAGGTTTTGCCGCAAGGGCGAGGTCGCCGGCTCCGACGCCATGTCGACGACAGCCCCCTGAACGTCGAATTTCCAGCCGTGATAGAGGCACCGCAGGCCGCACGCCTCGTTGCGCCCGAGAGCAAGTGAGGCGCCGCGGTGCGGGCAGTGCTCGTCCAGCACCCCCAGCGCGCCACGCGTGTCGCGAAACACCACCAGGTCCTCGCCGACGAGGCGGCTCTTCACCGGCGCTCCATCCGCTTCGGCGACTTCCTCGGACATGCAGGCCGGCAGCCAGACGCCCCGCATGATTCCGCCCATGGGCGCGTCCCCTTCGACGCGGCAGAGCAGATCGTTGTCTTGCGGCTTCAGCATCGACGCTTCCCCGACCTTCCCTTCGATCTCAAGTCATATGGCTGCGGCCTAGATCTTGAAAGACTCCAGGGTCTGGGGCGCGAACAGGTCTTCGGGTTGCAGGCGACGCGACGATAGGCCCTGTTCGTGATGATAGCGTAGAAAGGTGTCGAGGACCGCGCGGTTGGCGCCCAGGCCGTAGCTCCACCAATCGGCCCCCATCTCACTCACGGCCTCCTCGACGGCGGCGGTCTGCCACGGAAGCATGGTGGTCGACGCGGCGGTCACCCTCAGATCGTCGTACGCGAGCTGCTTGGCCGCGGTGAACGCCTTCATCAGAGACTGAGCCACCCAGGGATGGGCCTGGTGAACCTCTCGTCGGAGCGCGATGACGTGCATGATCGGGAAGATGGCGGTGCGGCGGAAATAGGCGCGCTCGACGGCGGTGGCGTCGGGGAAGAGGCGGCGCACATCGTCTGGCCGCGAATAGAAGGTGCTGGGCGCCCGGGCCGTGTAGAGGGCGTCGATCTCCGCGTCGGCCAGCATGGCCGAGAGCGTCTGGTCGCTTCCGATCGGCTGGACTTTGAAGCGCTCGGGCAGGCTGAGGCGCAGCTTCTCCTCGCGCCCGGGCTCTTCCTCACCACCGGTGAAGTAGGTCGGGGCGGAGGGATCGACCCCGTAGTCGTCCTGGAGCACGCCGCGGATCCACACCGGCGCCGTCATCTGGAACTCCGGCACGCCGACGCGGGCGCCCGCGAGGTCGGCGGGCTCGCGCACGCCCCCCTTGGCCGACACGAAGATGCAGGAATGCCGGAAGAACCGCGACGGGAACACCGGGATGGCGACGAAGGCCGGGTCCTCTCGCATCAGGGAGACGCAATAGGACGACAGCGACATCTCGGCGGCGTCGAACTCGCGATGACGCAGCATGCGGAAGAAGGTCTCCTCCACCGGCAGGATCATCATGGTCAGATCGATGCCGTCGGCCTGGACACGACCATCGGCGAGGGCGCGAACGCGATCGTAGTTCCAGCAGGCGAGACTGAGTCCAAGCTTACCCATTGGCGGCCTCGGCAGTTGGGGCGCGCCGGCGCGCACCGCTCGCAAGTTCGATCTCCCGCCCTTCGCGGCTGGACGCCAGGATAGCAAGGCAGGTCTGGAGCGTGACCAGGCCCGAAACCCCATCATGGCGCGGCGCGCGACCCTCGACCACGGCGCCCCACAGCTCGTCGATGACTTCGCTTCGCGAGATCTTGGGAGGGTCAAGTTGATGCAGCCGCCGCTCCTCCTGGCCGTAGACCATGACACCATTTGCCGTGAGCCGTAGGTCGGCCCGCTCGCAACTGACGATGACGAGGCCGAAGTGTTCGTGCGCCCGCTGGGCCGCCGACGCCGGCAATCCCGACTCTCCATAAGCCCGCGCAAGACGGCGCCTGGCCTCGGCGGCGGGCGAACCGAGATCGCGACGAGCCCGGCCATAGGCCGCGGCCGGGTCTTTGGGCGCGCCAAGCTCGTCGATCCAGTCGCAGAACTCGTCGCTGTCGAAGCGGCCATAGCCGCTGTAGGTGAGACTCGCCCCGGCGCCGCCCTCGAAGGTGAGAAAGGCGGCATAGGCGCCCTCGGTCGGGCGGGTCTGGTCCCAGACGCCGGCGACAGCGCGCACCGAGGTCACCGAGGCGCCGATCAGGCGGCAGATCACATCGACCTGGTGCGGCGCCTGGTTGAAGATCACGCCGCCGCCTTGCGCCGTGTCGAGTTCCTCGGGGCGACGGGGGCGATAGAGGAAGTCGGTATAGTTGAGCGACGTCGCCATGCGGACCCGGCCGTAATCGCCCGCGGCGATCAGGCTCTCGGCGAGGGCGACGGGGGCGTCGTAACCGTGGCTAGGCCCGACCATCAGGGTGATCTTGGCTTCGCGCGCCGCTTCGATCATGGCGACGCAATCGGCGGGATCGAGCGCCATGGGCTTGTCGACCAAGACGTGCTTGCCGGCGCGGGCCGCGGCGATGGCGTGCGGCGCGTGCAGCGCGTGGGGCGAGGCCACGTAGACGACATCGACGTCTGGGTCAGCGACGAGACCGGTGATGTCCGGATAGGTCCGGCCGCCGAGTTCGCGCTCGAACCGGGCCCGGGCCTCCGCCCGCGGCTCGGCGGCCGCCACCAGCCGTACGCGCGGGTCGCCGATCAAGGCCGGCGCGGTCAGCATGAATCCGCGCCCAAGCCCGCAGACGCCGATCCGCAGCTCCCGCTCCATCAGTTGCGCCTCCGTGGCCCCGCCCTCAGGCTAGATGGACCACCAAGCTTCCAACGATGCAATCAGCGGCGAGGTCCGAACGCGCGTCGCCGGCCGACCGCGCTAAGCGGTGCAGGCCCCTGAGCTGAAAACGGACCTCCGTTCCCCTCAACCATCCGCGGCTGTCGAGGAATATCGCCTGTTAAGCTCGGCGCCCCACTCAGCCAGGCGACGGCGCAGCCAGGTCGTATTCGTCGCGGCGGCGGGGCCAGTTCGGATAGGCGCCGTCGTTGCGGCCTTCGGGGGTGAGGTCGAGGTAGTGGTTGGCGCCGAGCAGCGCGTCGAGGCCGCGCGCGTAGGTGGAGTAAGTGTGGAACACCTCGCCGGCCTCGTCTTTGTAGAAAACACTGACGCCGGGCAGGTCCCGGTCGAGGTCGCGGGGGTCGGTCTCGATCGTACCGAAGTTATACTCGATGCGGCCCCTGGCGATCTCGTCCTCGGTGAAACAGACTCTGAAATCGTGGCTGAAGTCCTCGCTCTGGGGGGACACCCACTCGAAGCGCCACCCCATGCGCGCCTTGTAGGCCAGGAGCTTGTCCAGCGGCGCGCGCGACACGGCGACGATCCGCACATCGTGCCGCTCGAGGTGCGGCGCCGGTCCGTCGATATGCTCGGCCTGGAAGGTGCAGCCGGGGCAGGCGGCGCCCCATTCGGGGGCGTACATCAGGTGGTGGACGATGAGCTGGTTGCGGCCGTCGAACAGCTCGGTCAAGGACTTGGGCCCGTCCATCGTGTCGAACGCGTAGGCCGTCTCGACCTTCACCCAGGGCAGGGCGCGCCGCTCGGCCGCAAGCCTATCCCCGTCGCGCATATGTCGCTTCTCTTTCTCGAGGAGGGCCCTGCGAGCGGCGATCCATTCCTCCTCGGACACGACTTTGGATGGCTGCATGACCGCATTCCTCATTGGGGGTCCGTGGGTGCCTGGGCCGGCGCGGTGAGCGCGCCGAGGCGGCCGACCAGCTTGGCCAGTGACCCGGTCCAGCCTCGGGCGTGACTGGCCCGGGAGGCTTCGTCGGCAAGGCGGGTGTGGGTGAGGGTCAGTTCGGCGCCGCCGTCGATGGGGCGGACGTCGAATTCGATGCGCGAAGTGCGGCCAGCCTCCGCCGGCTCACCGCCGAAAGCGTAGTTCCAGCTCATGGCCACGCGGCGGGGCGGGTCGACCTCGAGGTATTCGCCGAAGGCCTCGTGCTCCTGGCCGTCGAGGGTCTGGAAGCGCACCCGATATGCGCCGCCGACGCGCGCGTCGAGTTCGGCGGAGAGCACCGGTAGCTCGTCCGGTCCCCACCAGGCGGCGATGCCTTCGGCTGTGGTCAAGGCCTCGAACACGATCGAGGGCCGCGCGGCGATGCGGCGGACGAGGGTGAGACTGGTCATTCGGGTTTCAGTCCCGCAAGAGCCTGCGCCTCGCGTTCCTTGGCCCCGGCATGGCTGGCGAGCCGGTCGAGGGCGGGCGACCAGAACCGCGCGTAACGGGCGAGCCAATCCATGGCCTCGCGCAGCGGGGCGGGCGAGAGGCGCACGTCGACGGTGCGGCCGTGCTTGGAACGGGTGATCAAGCCGGCCTCGCGCAGCACGTCGAGGTGCTTCATGACCGTCGGCAGCTTGATGGCGAACGGCTGGGCCAGCGTGCTGATAGCGATGCTGTCCTCGAGTTCGAGGCGCGCGAGGATGGCCCGGCGGGTCGGGTCGACCAGGGCGGCGAACACCCGGTCGAGCCCGCGATGTTGATAGTTTGCCATGTGGCGAAGTATTGAAGGGCGAGGGGGCCAGAGTCAAGCCTGGAGCGCCGGTTCATCGCGGGCCCCCGGGGCGCGTGCAAACGCCAGCGAGTGGTGATTTAGTCGTCCAAACAACAAGCCGACACTTCGGGAAGGATGCAGCGATGATCAGGAAGCCCATCTCGGCGGATTCGCACATCACCGAGCCGCCCAACTGCTACGTCGACTACATCGATCCGGCGTTCCGCGATCGCGCGCCGCGGATCAAGCAGCTCGAGGGGGTCGGCGACGCCTTCGTGATCGAGGGCATGGCGACGCCGGTGCCGCTCGGCCTGCTGGCGGCCGCCGGCAAGGAGCCGTCGAAGATCACCACCGACGGCGTCGCCTTCGCAGACCTGTGGCGCAGCGGCTGGGATCCGAAGTACCGCCTCGCCGACCAGGACCTCGACGGCGTCGCCGCCGAGATGATCTACCCAACCGTCGGCATGCTGCTGTGCAACCACGCGGACTTCGACTTCAAGAAGGCCTGCTTCGAGGCTTACAACCGTTGGCTCGCTGAATATTGCGCCGAGGCGCCTCACCGGCTGCACGGCCTGGCCCAGGTGTCGATGCGCACGCCCGAAGACGGCGTCGCCGAGCTGAAGGCGGTCAAGGCGATGGGCTTCAAGGGCGTGATGATGCCCGGCGACCCGGCGGTGGAGGACTACGACAGCAAGATCTATGACCCGGTGTGGGCGACGGCGGTGGAGCTGGGCCTGCCGCTCAGCTTCCACATCCTCACCACCAAGTCGGGCTCGCTGGCGCAGAATCCACGCGGACCGCGTATCAACAGCTTCCTGTCGATCATCCGCGGCTGCCAGGACATCATGGGCACGCTGATCTTCAGCGGCGTGTTCGACCGCCATCCCGGGCTGAAGGTGGTCTGCGTCGAGGCCGACGCCGGGTGGGTGCCGCACTACATGTACCGCATGGACCACGCCTACAATCGCCACCGCTACTGGATGAAGGCGCCGCGCCTGGAGCGGCTGCCGAGCGAGTACTTCGCCGAGCACATCTATGTCACGTTCCAGGACGACTGGGTCGCGTTCAAGACCAAGGACCTGTGCAACGTGCGCCGGCTGATGTGGGCGAGCGACTTCCCGCACTCGGACTCCACCTGGCCGAATTCGCAGGCCATGCTCGCCGAGCACACCAGCGCGCTCACCGAAGAGGAGCGCAACTGGATCTGCCACGACAACGTCGCGCAGCTCTATGATCTGCCCCTGAACTGAAGCCTGGGTCGAATTGTCGCCACGGCGCAACGGCGATCGAGCCGTCGCGGCGATGCTTTGAACCAGGTGCGGATGTCCGAGAAAATTCTGATATAACAACGCTCTAATCGCGCGCCTTAGCGGTGCGTCGGCGGCTGGGCGGGTTCGGTGACACGCGCGCCGGCCAAGGGCTGCCCACCTGGCCTGCAACGTCGATCTAAACCCGCCGCTAACCTAAACTTGAGATAACCGCGCGATAGCTGAACGCCTCGAAACACCGCTTGGGCGTCGCACCTTCGGAACAGGGAAAATGGCCACCCCGACCGTTCTCATTGCGGACGACGATGCGGTGTCGATGTACCTGCTGCGCCATTGCCTGACGACGGCGGGCTTCCGGGTGTGCTGCGCCCAGGACGGGCGCGAAGCGCTGCAGCTGATGGCCACCGAGTCTCCCGCGCTCGTCATCCTCGACGTGATGATGCCGGTGATGGACGGCCTCGAGGTGCTGCGGCACGCCAAGGCCAGCGAGAGTCTTGCTGCGATCCCGGTGATCGTCGTCACGTCGCGCGAGCAGGACTCGGACATATTGGACGCGGTCAAGCTCGGCGCCGCCGACTATCTGGTGAAGCCGTTCATGCCGACCGAACTGCTGTCGCGCGTGGCGCGCATCATCGTCGAGCAGCGCCGCGCGGCCTAGCATGCTGGGGCTGGAAGCGGCGGTTCTTTGCCAGGCGGCCCCAGCGGCGGCGGTCACGCGCGACGATGTCTATGCGCGCGCCGTGAAAGCGCGCAAAGCCGGCGACAATACCGACGCCATCACGCAATTGCAGACGCTGCTGGCGCAGCAGCCGGACGATGTTGATGCGCGGCTCCAGCTGGCGCTGGCGCTGCGCGCCGCCGGCCGCGGGGCCGAGGCGGAGCAGGAACTGCAGGCGGTGCTGCGGCAGGCGCCTGGCTACAAGGACGCCCGCGTCGCGCTGGCCGAGCTGGAACTGGCGCGCGGCGATGCGGCGGCCGCCAAGGCGACGCTCGGGCCGGAGTTGATGTCCACGCCGGGCGACGCTGACACCAGCGCCCTCGTCGCCCGGCTGACGGCGACCGCCAAGCCGGCCCCGCTGTGGCGGCTCGACGCCAACGGCGCCATCAGCGACCTCTCACGCGGGCTGCCGGATTGGAAAGAGGCTGACCTGTCGCTCTCCCGCAAGGTCGACGCGCACTCGGCGGTGACGGCCAGCGTCCAGCAGATCGAGCGCTTCGGCATCCAGGAGACCTATGTCGAGGGCGCTTACGATCGCGGCTGGTCCGGCGGCGAGATATCGATCGCCGCGGGCGGCTCGCTCAAGGCCACGTTCCGGCCGGCATTCGCCGTGCACAGCGAGGCCTTGCTCAACCCGTGGCGCAACTCGCCATGGACCGTGGCGCTCACCGGTAACTACTCGCAATATGTCGCCGGCGACGTCGAGACGGTCAGCGCCGGCGCCGACCGGGTGATCTTTGGCGACCGCGGCAAACTCAGCGCCCGTTTCATCGTCACCCACGATGAGACGAACCAGACGCTCTACGGCTATTCGGCGGGCGCTTCCTGGCGCTTCGCCCCGCGCTTCGATGCATCGGCTGCCTACGTCGACGCGGCCGAGACCGATACCGGCGTCACGGTGCGCGTGCGCTCGGAAGCCCTCGCCGGCAACTTAGTCCTGAACGACGCGACGACCCTCCATGCCAGCATCACCAACGAGGCGCGCGAGAACTCCTACGACCGGGTGGAATTCGGCCTCGGCCTCACGGCCAAGTTCTGATGTCGCCGCTCTTCCTGATCTGGCTCGTCGCGCTGGCGCTGATGAGTTTCGCGCTGGCGACGATGGCCGCACTGGTTGGCGGCCGGGTGCTGCACAAGCGCCAGCTCACGCGCCGCGCCGCCCGCCGAGCGGTCGTGCTGCCGGAGCTGGTGCACCACATCGGCGGCCTCACCGAGGGCAAGCCCGACCTGAAGGGGCTCGAGGGCGACGCGTTGCTGATGGCCGAGGTGGTGCGCGATCTGGCCAGCCTGGTGCGGGGCCGCGAGCGCACCCGGCTGATGGAAGCCCTCCAGTCGATGGGCGTCGACAGCGCGTTGCGCACCCTGCTGCGCCGCGGACCGACCAACCAGCGCGTGCTGGCGGCCGAGGCGCTGGTGTTCTTCCCCGGCGACGAGACCTATGCGGCGCTGTTGCAGGCCTCCAGGCGCGACAAGCACCGGGTGCGGCTGTCGGCCCTGCGCTCGGCGATCGAGCTGGGGCAGGCGCCGCCGATCGGCGAGATGCTGGACAGCGTCATCGGTGGCTCGGAGCTCGCATCGCTGCTGTTCTCGGACCTGCTGCAGCGCGCGGTTCGCACCCAGGTCGACAACGCCGTCGCTGCGGTGGCCCGCCCCGATCTGCCGCATACCGTGCGGATCATGCTGCTGCAGGCGCTGGGCGCGTCGGGCGATCCGCGCGCCCTGAAGCCGCTGCGCGACGCCGCCCGCTCGCCCGACGCCGAGATCCGCGCCGGCGCGCTGGGGGCGTTGGGCGTCCTCGGCCATCCCGGCGCGGCGCAGGTTGTCGGTGAAGCGCTGGCGGACAGCGACTGGCGCGTGCGGCTCAAGGCGATCGAGTGTGTGCGCCGGGTCGGCCTGATCGAGTTCTTCGCCCAGGTGATGACTTGCGCGGACGATGAAGTGTGGTGGGTGCGTTACCGCGCCGGCCAGACCTTGATGTCGCTCGCCGAGAACGATGTCGCCAACCTCAAGGCGTTCGTCTCCAAACTCCCGAAACCAGCCTCCGGACCCGACGCTGTCCGCGCGCGCCGCGAACTGGCGCCGCAGCTCAGCGCGGCGAGCGGGGGCGGCCTTTGATCGGCGCCTATCTTGCCCACCTGACGGTGACAGTAGCGGTGGCCTTTTCGCTGGTCGTCATCTTGTCGGGACTCACGCAGAACCTGGTGCACCTCGTCCAGCTGGGGCTGGCGGCGGCGGCGCTGGTGCGCGAGCCGCCCGAGGCGGACTCCGGCTCGTTCTGGCAGCGCTACTCCAAGGCCGCGCCGCCGATCGCCCTGCTGGCGCCGGCCTACAACGAGGCGCTGACGATCGTCGAGAGCGTCCGTTCGCTGCTGTCGATGCGCTACCCCGACTTCGAGATCATCGTCATCAACGACGGCTCGTCGGACGAGACCCTGGAGATCCTGGTCGATACCTTCTCACTGGCGCCGACCCAGGCGCGCGAGTACGAGCTGTTCGTCGAGCACGCGCCGATCCTTGGGCTTTACACCTCGAGCCTGCACCCGCGCCTGCTGGTGATCGACAAGGAGAACGGCGGCAAGGCCGACGCGCTCAACGCCGGCATCAACCTGGCCACCACTCCGATCGTCTGCTCGATGGACGCCGACTCGCTGCTGGAACCCGACGCCCTGCTTCGCGCGGTGCAACCGTTCCTGGAAGACCCGCAGCGGGTCATCGCCGTCGGCGGCACCATCCGGGTCGCCAACGGCTGCACCATCGCCGACGGGCGCATCGTCAAGGTCGGCGCGCCGCGCAACCTGCTCGCGCTGATGCAGACGGTGGAATATCTGCGCGCGTTCCTGATGGCGCGCCTGGCCTGGAGCCAGATCGGCGCGCTGACCATCATCTCCGGCGCCTTCGGCCTGTTCCGGCGCGCCGCGGTGCTCGAGGTCGGGGGCTATGCGCACGGGACGGTCGGCGAGGACATGGAGCTGGTGGTGCGGCTGCACCGCCACTTCCGCGAGACCGGCAAGCCCTACAGGATCGCCTTCGTGCCCGAGCCGGTCTGCTGGACCGAAGCGCCCGAGACGCTGGCGGTGCTCGCCCGCCAACGGGCGCGCTGGCACCGCGGCGCGCTGGAAACCTTCGTTCGCCATCGCAAGATGGCGTTCAATCCCAAATACGGCGCAGTCGGCATGGTCGGCTTCGGCTGGATCGTGCTCGCCGACGTGATCGGGCCGCCGACCGAGGTGATGGGCTACGTGCTGATCCCGCTGTGGTGGTCGATGGGTGCGCTGTCGCTCGACTACCTGCTCGCCTTCATCGCCGTCACCTTCGCCTTCGGCGTGGCGCTGAGCGTCGGCGCCCTGGCGCTGGAGGAATCGGAACTCCACCGCTTTCCGCGCGCCCGGGACCTGGTGGTGCTGACCGGCGCCGCGATCCTGGAGAATCTCGGCTATCGTCAGCTCAACCAGTTGTGGCGCCTGCGTGGCACGCTGCAGTGGCTGCGGGGCGCGCAAGGTTGGGGCGAGATGACACGCAGGGGATTCAAGGCGGCGTGAAACGCGGCCAGCAGATCGCGCTCGTTGCAACCATCCTGGCGCTGGCCCTGCTATTCGTCCCGACCCTCGGCCTGTGGGCTGGCGCGGACAGCGGTTTCTATCTGTTCGAAGGAGTCTCCGGTCCGCCCGGCCAGACCGTGATCGTGCCGCCGACGCCGGCGCGCATCGCCGACTACGACCACGGCAGCGTCCATCGCCTGGCGATCCTGGTCACCGATCCGGCGTCGGACTGGCTCGGCCTGGTGCGCGCGTTCAAGGCGCAGGGCATCCCCTTCACGGTGACACAGGACTGGCAGCGCGCGCTGACCCACAAGGTGGTGCTGGCCTATCCGATCATCTCCGGCCGCGCGTTGCCGCCCGAGGCGCTGCGGGGTCTCGCACAGCACGTTCGCGATGGCGGCACGGTGCTCGGCTTCGACCTCGAGGGCGGCGGGCTGGCGCCGGTGTTCGGCGTCAAGGACGCCACGCCTTCGCGCACCCGGGAAACGCTGCACTGGCCCGACGCCACGGCGCCGCCGGAGGAACAGGTGACCCGCTTCAGCCGCGCCGGTGGTGGCGGCGCCATGGGCTCGTTCGCCTATGACCTAGCCGGGGCGAAGGTGATCGCCACCTACGAGGACGGCGGCGCGGCGATCGTCTGCCACGACGAAGGCGGCAAGGCCTGCCTGATGGGCGTCGATCTCGGCGCCTTCGCCACGCGGGCCGTCGACGCCCGCGCCGAGGAGGACGGGCGCTCGTACGTCAACCACTACGAGCCCAGCCTCGATGTGATGGTGCGCTGGGTCAGCGATCTCTACGTCGCCGGCGAGCCGATGCCGTGGCTGATCGACCCCGCCCCGCCCGGCCGCGAGGTCAGCATCGTGCTCAGCCACGACCTCGACTACACGCGCTCCGTGGTGAACGCCGCCGCCTACGCCGATCTCGAAAAGGCCAACGGGATCAAGGCCACCTACTTCATGCAGACCAAGTACATCCGCGACTACAACGACGACGTCTTCATGACCAAAGTGACGGCGCCGCTGGTCCATGCGCTGCAGGACGAAGGCATGGAGGTGGCCAGCCACACCGTCGCCCACTCGCGCCAGTTCAAGGCTTTCCCCCTTGGGGATGGGCTCGAGCACTATCCCGACTACCGCCCGTTCGTCCAAGACAAGACCGCCACGCGCGGCGGGTCGGTGTTCGGCGAGACCCGCGTCTCCAAGTTCCTGCTGGAGCGGCTGGCCGGCATCCGGGTCGCCTCGTTCCGTCCCGGCTATCTGTCCTATCCGTTCCAGCTGCCCGAGGCGCTGCAGGCCACCGGCTATCTCTACTCGTCGTCGGTGACGGCCAACGCCTGCCTAACCCACCTGCCGCACCAGACCAGCTTTTCGCGCGAGGGCGAGAGCCTGCTGCCGATCTATGAGTTCCCAGTCACCATCGAGGACGAGGAACTGCCGCGCCTCGGCGACCGCTTCGAGGCCGAGAGCGCGGTCATCGAGAAGATCGCCGCGCACCATGGCCTGGTCGTGATCCTGATCCACCCCGACATCCTCGACCACAAGCTGGCCTTCGAGCAGCAGCTGATCGCCCGCTGGAAGGACCGCGCCTGGATGTCCGACCTGGAAGAGTTCGGCGCCTGGTGGCGGGCGCGGGACAGGGCCGACATCGACGTCGTCCAGGATGGAAACGGCTGGGCGGTCACGGTCGATGCGCCGGAAGAAATCCGCAACCTCGCGGTGCTGCTGCCGAAGACGCCGGGCGCCTCGGCGACGGGCCAGGACTATCGTCTCGCCGCGGGGCGGCTGGTGTTGGACGGCGTCCGCGGCCACCGCAGCATCAGCCTGAAGGGCGCGCCGGCCGCAACCCGGTGAGCATTGACGGCGGCCCGCTCAAACCGCCAAGTCGCGATCATCGGGAGGCGAGCTTGAGCGAAGTGCGGTGCGTGGCGCAAAGCGGCGATGAACTGGGCGAAGGCCCGGTCTGGGTCGCGTCGGAAGGGCGTCTCTACTGGTTCGACATCCAGGGCCGGCGGCTGAACTGGCTGGACCATGCGTCCGGCGGCTGGGGCCGCTTCGAGCTGCCCGTGCGCGCCAGCGTCGCCGCGCCGTTGTCGGGCGGCGGGCTGATCCTGGTCACCGAGGCCGGCCTTGCCGCGTTCGACACCGCCGCCGGTCGCTTCACCCTACGCGCGCCGATGACCTTCGAGCCCGGCTTTCGCACCAACGACGGCAAGATCGACGTCGCCGGGCGGCTGTGGTGGAGCACCATGGACGGCGACGGCGGCAAGCGGCCGGGCGCGCTCTACCGCACCGATCCCGACGGCCGCACGCACCTGGCGCTGGAGGGCCTGCACATCGCCAACACGGTCTCGTGCAGCCCCGATGGCGCGACAATGTATCTGGCGGATTCCACGCTTCGCACGCTTTGGGCGTTTCCGATCGGCGCGGACGGCTCACTGGGTCCGCGCCGGGACTTCATCAACACCCGCGGCGAGGCCGGCGCTCCGGACGGCTCGGCGATCGACGCCGAAGGGTTCGTGTGGAACGCGCAGTGGGGCGCCTGGCGCATCGTGCGCTACGCCCCGGGCGGGTCGGTCGACCGCATCGTCGAATTCCCGGTGGCGCAGGTGTCGAGCTGCGCCTTCGGCGGGCCGGACCTGGCGACGCTCTACGTCACCACTGCCTGGGAGCATCTGGACGCCGCCACGCGCGCGGCCCAGCCGCTCGCCGGCAATCTGTTCGCCTTCGAACCCGGCGTCGCCGGACTGGCGCTGCCCGCCTTCGAAGGCCGGGTCGGCGCGGGTTGATGACGGCGGCCCTGCTCGTCTGCGACTGGGGCTCGACCCGTCTGCGCGCCTGGACGTTGGACCGGGCCGGCGAGGTGGTCGCCCACGCCGCCTTCGCGCTCGGGGTCAACCATCTGGCGCCTGGCGAGGCCGCTCGCCGCTTCGACGAGGAGGTGCGCCCGAGCCTCGGCGCGCACGGGCTGCCTGCCCTGCTCTGCGGCGCGATCGGCTCCAATGTCGGCTGGCGTGCGATCCCCTACGTCGACTGTCCGACCGGGCTGGAGCAGATCGCCGCCGGCGTCACCCCAGTGCGCGACGACGTCTGGATCGTCCCTGGCCTGCGCTGCGAAGGCCTCGGCGGCGTCTGCGATGTGCTGCGCGGCGAGGAGACCAAGGCGCTGGGCTGGCTCGGGCTCGACCCGGACCATCGGCGCGGCCGCCGCTTGGTCTGCCAACCCGGCACCCATCCGAAATGGCTGGCGGTTGAAGACGGCCGCTTCGTGCGGTTCCTCAGCGCCTTCACCGGAGAGCTCTTCGCCACGCTCTCGGAACACAGCATCCTGCGCAACGACAGCGAGGCGCACGATCCGGCGGCCTTCGAGGCCGGACTGGCGGCCGCCGCGGACGGCGACGCCCTGCTCAACCGGCTCTACACCGCGCGATCCCGGGTCGCCGGCGGCGGCGCGGCGCCAGAGAGCACCGGCAGCTACCTGTCGGGGCTGCTGATCGGCGCCGAGGTGGCCGCGACACCCCGCCTGCTCGGCCTGGACGGCGAGCTGGTCGTGCTGTTGGGCGACAAGCCGGCCTGCGATCGCTACGCGATGGCGATGAACCGGCGCGGGATCGCGACAAGCCACGCTGACGGCGATACCGCGGTCCTGGCTGGCCTGGTGTCGATCGCCCGCCTGCGAGGCCTGCCGTGACCACCCCGAGACCCGAGCGCGATCTCTTCGTCCACGGCTCGACGCGAAGCTGGGAACACCCCGAGACCATCCAGCTCGGCCGCCTGCCGGCCCGCGCGACCCTGACTCCGTACCCGGACGTCGAGAGCGCCAAGTCGCGCGGCGCATCGCCGTGGGTCGTGTCGCTGAACGGCGACTGGCGCTTCACCCTCGCGCCGCGGCCCGAGGCGGTCCCGGACGGCTTTTCCCAGCCCGGCTTCGACGACGCCGCCTGGCCCATCCTGCCGGTGCCGTCGAACTGGACCATGCACGGCTTCGACCGGCCGCAGTACACCAACGTGCAGATGCCGTTCGACCTGGCGCCGCCGCACGTCCCGGACGACAACCCGACCGGGCTCTATCGCACCGTCTTCGCCCTCCCACGCGACTGGGCTGGCCGGCGCATCGTGCTCCACGTCGGCGGCGCCGAGAGCGTGCTCTACGTCTGGCTGAACGGCGCGCCGGTGGGCATGGGCAAGGACTCCCGCCTGCCGCAGGAATTCGACCTCACGCCGTTCCTCGCCGGACCGGGTCCGAACACGCTGGCCCTGGCGGTGAGCAAGTGGTCGGACGCCTCGTTCGTCGAGGATCAGGACCAGTGGTGGATGGGCGGCGTGTTCCGCGACGTGTTCCTCTACGCCACCGCACCTACCTACATCGCCGACGTCTTCGCCGAGGCGACGCCCGACGCGGCGTTCGCGGACGGCCAGCTGACGGTGACTACGCGGATCGGCTTCGCCGGCCGGCCCGAAGACGGCTGGACCATCCGCAGCGAGCTGTTCGACCCCGCCGGGCGCCCGATCCTGGCCGAGCCGCCGGCCAGGGCCGTGCGGGCCGACAACCGCCGGCGCAATCCCTACGGCGGCCCGCTGTCGCGCATCGTCCAGACCGCCGACGTGACCCGGCCGGCGCTTTGGTCGAGCGAGGCGCCCAACCTCTACACCGTCGTCGTCAGCCTGATCTCACCGCAGGGAGAGCTGGTCGAAACCACCTGCTGCCGCGTCGGCTTCCGGCGCGTCGAAGTGGGCGATCGCGAGCTGCTGATCAACGGCAAGCCGGTGCTGATCCGCGGCATGAACCGGCACGAGCACGATCCGGTGCGCGGCAAGGCCGTCACGGTCGAGAGCATGCGCGCCGACGCCCGGCTGATGAAGCAGTTCAACGTCAACGCCGTGCGCGCCTCGCACTACCCCAACGCCGAGGCCTGGTACGACATCTGCGACGAACTTGGCCTCTATGTGATCGACGAGGCCAACCTGGAGGCCCACGCTTTCCTGCACGACCTTTGCCGCGATCCTCGTTATGCCGCCCAGTTCGTCGAGCGCGGCCTTCGCATGGTCGAGCGCGACAAGAACCACCCCTGCGTGATCGCCTGGTCACTCGGCAACGAGAGCGGCTACGGTCCCAACCACGACGCGATGGCCGGGCTGATCCGCGCCCTCGATGCGTCGCGGCCGCTGCACTACGAGGGCGCCACCTGGGCGTGGGACGAGACCTACACTCCGATCCGCCCAGGCCTGCTGCGCGACCCCGAGAGCCGCTCAGGCAAGCGCGCGAGCGACCTGATCTGCCCGATGTATCCGCCGATCGACGCCATCGTGCGCTGGGCGCAGGCGGACGCCCCATCCGACCGGCGACCGATGATCCTGTGCGAATACTCGCACGCCATGGGCAACTCCAACGGCAGCCTCGGCGACTACTGGGACGCGTTCGAGACGCATCACGGGCTGCAGGGCGGCTTCATCTGGGAATGGTGCGACCACGGGATAACGCGGCGCACCGAAGACGGCCGCGCCTATTTCGCCTACGGCGGCGACTTCGGCGACACGCCCAACGACCTCAACTTCTGCTGCGACGGCATCGTCGGCGCCGACCGTGTTCCGCACCCTGGGCTCTGGGAGTTCAAGACCCTGGCCCAGCCGCTCGCGGCGCGCTGGCTGGACGAGGCCGCGGGCGTAGTCAAGATCCGCAGCAAGCGCGACTTCACCACCCTGGCGGACCTCACCGGCGCCTGGACGCTGGAGATCGACGGCGACGTTGTGGCCGAAGGGACGTTGCCGCGCCTGGAAACGCCGCCGGGCGAGGCGACCACGCTCACCCTCCCCCTGCCGCGACCCACTTTGCGCGCCGGCCAGGAAGCATTCCTGATGCTCCGCTTCTGCCTGGTCGAGGCCACGGCCCACGCCGACGCCGGACACGAGGTCGCCTGGGCGCAGCTGCCCCTCGCCCTGCCGACCGCCCCGGCCGTGCCTCGCGCCCCAAGCCGCGCCGCCGGACTGGCCGTGCGCGAAGACGTCGGGCGCGCCACCATCAGCGGCGAAGACTTCCAGCTGAGCTTCTCCGCCGAGCGAGGCCTCGAGCAACTGGTCTGGCGCAACCACCCGGTAATCGTCGCCGGACCGCGGCTGCAGCTCTGGCGCGGCGCCACCGACAACGACGGTATCAAGGGCCTGCTGCGGCAGAACGGGAAGACCCTCGCCCGCTGGCTCGAGGCCGGCCTCGACCAGCTGACCTTGAGCCCTGCCACTTTCGAGGTCTCGACCACCGACGGCGTCGTCGAGGTCAGCCTCGAGCACGCCGCCGCCTGCGCGGCCTCGCCGAGGGCCGTCGTGTTCCGCCACCGCTACCGCATCGAGCCCGACGGCCGCATCGCCGTCGACTGCGCCTTCTCCGTCGACCCGGCCCTAAGCGACCTGCCGCGGCTCGGCGTCACGCTGAGCCTGCCGGACGACTTCGAGCAGATGCAGTGGTTCGGACGCGGGCCGCACGAGAGCTACGTCGACCGCCAGCGCGCCGCCTGGGTCGGCCGCTTCGCCGGCACGGTCACCGACCAGTACGTACCCTATGCGATGCCCCAGGAGCACGGCAACAAGACGGAACTACGCTGGATCGAAGCGGCATCGCCGCACGCCGCCGTGCGCTTCACGCCCAGCGCGTTGTGCGACGGCTCGCTCAGCCGCTTCGCGCCGGAGGACCTGTTCGCCGCCACCCACACCACCGACCTCACCCCCCGCGCCGAGGTGCGGGTCAATCTCGACGTCGCCCAGCGGGGCCTGGGCACCGCCAGCTGCGGGCCCGACACGCTCGACCGCTACAAGATCGGCGCGGGCGACCACCGGCTCAGTTTCGAGATCGCGGTCTCGGATCGCTGAGCAGGTTACATCAGGTCGCGGGGGACGGATGCGACGTCCTCGCGCCGGAATACAACGCGCTCGCCGCGCCGGGCCTCGACCAGTTCGCGGACTTCGAAGGTCGTTGCGCTGGCGGTCACTTCGACTTCCACCGCGATGCGGCAGTCCCAGTCGCCGCGGGCGTAGCTGGAGGTCTGAGAGGCCCGCCAACGGCAGGATTCGGGCTCACCTGGCCGCACGCGGAGTTCCACGTTTGGGCCGCTGCGCTGCAGCGTGGCGCCGGTCTCGGCGATCTCGGTCCTCGACGGCGGCCAGACCTCCTCGAAGCGAACCCAGCCATCCTCGTCGACCTCGCGATGGATCACCGGATCGCCCCGGCCGGACGGCGCGCGGCCGGGTGGCGCGATCGGGATCGGGAACTCGGGCTCGGCGCCTACGGCGACGCGCACCGGCAGCCGAAGCGACGAGGCGGCCAGCTCGACCGTCAGCTTCACCGGCGCCGGCGACGGCCACAGCAACGGCCAGAGGCTCTCACTGAGGGCCAGGCGGATGCGTGAACCCGTCCGCAGGCGTCGCGCGGTCAGGTAGAGCGGCAGCTCTACATCGCAGAACGCACCCGGTTCGAGCGGCTGGGGCGACGCGTGCCCGTCGCGATGGGTCAGATTGAGCACACCGTAGCTCACCAGCCATGACCGCCCGTCGGGCGTCACCTCGGTGAGCCGCGCCGCGAGTTTGGCGACCGGCGCGCTGGCGGCGAGGCGCAGGCGCACCGTTGGCGAGCCAAGCATGTCGAGCGGCGCCGCCAGCGGTTCGGAGTCGAACTTCAGCGCCCGCGCATCGTCGCTGGACTGCTCCTGCGGATACTCGGGCGGCGCGAACGGCACCCATTCGGGCGTCTGCAGCCCGACGACGCTGTCGCTGTCTATCTCCAGCCGCGCCGCCTCACCTGGACCCGCAACCAGCCGGCCGTGCGCCAACCCGAAGCGGGTCGCCGCTCCGGTCCGCGGCCAGTCCGCCTCGGCCACCCAGCGCCCGGGCAGCGGGCCTGGCGCGGCTTCGATCGGCGACCGCTCGGGCGTGAACGTCCAGACGCGCGGTCCCTCCATCACGCCGGTGGCCTCGCCGGCGAGCCAGTGACGCCACCAGCGCACCTCCTCGAAGATCCAGTCCAGGCCCGGCCCCGGCGCGGCCGGCGCGGGATAGCCGTGCGACCAGGGTCCGATCAGCGCCTTGGTCGGGACGTTGAGGCCGGCGAGCAGGCGCGGGATCGCCTCGTTGTACGGATCGACCCAGCCGCCCACCAGGTAGGCCGGACAGCGGATCGCGCCCGGATCGAAGCCGACCGAGCCCTGGCGCCAATAGTCGTCCTCGCGCTGATGGCCGAGCCAGAGCGCCGCAATCGCCGGCGCGGCCTCTAGCCTGGCCATCCAGTCCGCTTCCCAGCCCAGTCCGGACACGTCGGGGTCGGGCGGCGCGGCCATCACCGCCTTGAAGCTGGTCGCCCACTTCAGCCCGGTCAGGGCAAACGATCCACCGACGTAGTGAGCATCATCCGTATACCGCCGGTCCGAGCAGCACATCGGCATGATCGCCTTCAGCGCCGACGGCGCCAAGGCTGCGGTCTGCAGGGTGATGAAGCCGCCCCAGGAGACGCCGCGCATGCCGACCTGGCCGTTGCACCAAGCCTGCGCCGCCAGCCAGGCGATCACCTCGGCGGCGTCCTCCTGCTCCTGCGGCAGGTACTCGTCGAGCAGCAGCCCTTCAGAGTCGCCGGAGCCACGGGAGTCCAGCCGCGCGAAGGCGACGCCGTAGCTGGCGAGCTGGCGGCCCCACCAGCCAGAGTAGGCGCGGGTCGAGTCGCGCTTGCGGTAAGGGACCGTCTCCAGCACCACCGGGACGGGCCCTGCCACCTCCGGCAACCACAGCTGCACCGCCAGACGCATGCCGTCCGGCATGGCGATCCAGGCGTTTTCGATCACGCGCACGCCCACCGGCTCGGGCAGGCGCCAGGCGGTGGAGTCACTCATCGCCGCGCCCTCCGCCGGCTGGGCTGGGCGTCGGAGCTAAGCTCGATCCAGGCCGGCGCATGGTCGCTGGCGCCGTCCTCGCCGCGCACCGCGCGGTCGACGCCAGCGTCTTCCAGTCGCGGCGCCAGATCCGGGCTCAGCAGCAGGTGGTCGATGCGCAGGCCCGCGTCCCGCGGCCAGCGCTGGCGCAGGTATGACCAGAAGGTCCAGGGCGGCCCGTCCGGGTGCGAGGCGCGCAGCGCGTCGGTCCAGCCCTGATCCAGCAGGCGAGAGAACGCCGCCCGCGCCTCCGGCGCCACCAGCGCGTCGCCCTTCCAGCTGTTGGGCTGGTAGATGTCCGCCTCGGTGGGGACGACGTTGTAATCCCCGGCCAGCACCACCGGCACGCCCGCCGCCAACAGCCCGGCCGCATGCTGGGTCAGGCGTTCGAGCCAGGCCAGCTTGTAGGCGAACTTCGGGCCGGGCTTCGGATTGCCGTTGGGCAGGTAGATGCAGGCGATCAACACCCCGCCGACCGCCGCCTCGAGGTAGCGCGCCTGCGTATCGGCCGGATCGCCCGGCAGCGCGCGTTGGGTCGCGATCGGCTCGGCCCCGCGGGCCAGGATCGCCACCCCGTTCCAGGTGCGCTGGCCGACCCAGACCGCGCCGTAGCCCACCGCCTCGATCGCCACGATCGGAAAAGCGCCGTCTTCGGCCTTCAGTTCCTGCAGGCAGACCACATCAGGCTGAGCTTCCTCCAACCAAGCCAGCAGGTTCGCCAGCCGCTTGTTGACGTTGTTGATGTTGAAGGTGGCGATCCTCACCCGCGCAAAGCTCCCATCCCCGCTCTCGACGCGCCCCAGGTTCCGGCCTCATGTAGCGGCCAGAAACGACGGGAGCACGGCATGAGCGACAAAGACCTGTTCGAGGCTGGCCTCAAGGTGCGGCGCGAGGTGCTGGGCGCTGCGTATGTGGACGCCTCGATCGCCGCGGCGGATGCGTTCATGACACCGTTCCAAAGCATGATCACCGAGTGGTGCTGGGGCGAGATCTGGACCCGGCCGGGGCTGGACCGGCGCGCGCGCAGCCTGATGAACCTCGCCATGCTGACGGCGCTGAACAAGCCGAACGAGCTCAAACTGCACGTGAAAGGCGCGCTCAACAACGGCCTCTCGGTCGCCGAGATCCAGGAAGCGCTGCTGCACGCCACGGTCTACTGCGGCATCCCGGCCGGGCTGGAAGCCTTCCGCGCCGCCAGCGCGGCGCTGAAGGAAGCCGGCGCGATCCCCGCATGACCGCCGCCGTCGGCTTCGTCGGCCTTGGCAAGATGGGCGCGCCGATGGCCGCCCGGCTCTGCGCCGCGGGCCACGACTTGGCGGTTCTCGACGTCTCCGCCGAGGCGACGGCGGCGTTCCTGGCCGCGAACCGGGCGACGGCGGCGCGGACGCCGCGCGAATTGGCCGAGGGGCGCGACGTCGTCATCACCATGCTGCCCACCAGCGCCATCGTCGCCGAGGTGCTGCACGGATCGGACGGCGCGCTGGCGGGCCTCAGTCCCGGCGCCCTGGTCGTCGAGATGAGCTCGGGCGTGCCGACCGCCACGCAGGCGCTGGCCGAGGACGTCCGGCGCGCCGGCGGCGTGCTGGTCGACGCGCCGGTCAGCGGCGGCGTGGCCCGCGCCGTCACCGGCGAGCTGGCGATCATGGTCGGCGGCCCCGCCGACGCCGTCGAACGCGCCCGGCCGATCCTCGCCACGATGGGGACCTCGATCCTGCCCACCGGCGCCGTCGGCACGGCGCACGCGATGAAGGCGCTGAACAACCTGGTCTCGGCCACCGGCCTCTTGATCAGCGTCGAGGCGCTGCTGATCGGCAAGCGCTTCGGCCTCGATCCGGAGGTGATGGTCGACGTGCTCAACGCCTCGACCGGCATGAACAACTCGACCCAGAAGAAGCTGAAGCCGTTCGTGCTGTCGCGCCGCTTCGACTCCGGCTTCGGGCTCGAGCTGATGGTCAAGGACCTGTCGATCGCGCTCGGCATCGCCCGCGACGGCGCGGTCGCAGCGCCGCTGTCCAGCCTCACCCGCGAGCTCTGGGCCGCCGCGCTGGCGATGCAGGTCGGCGCCGATCACACCGACATCGCCCGCTTCAGCGAGCGCCTCGCCGGGCTGGAGCTCTAGCCATGCCCGCGCCGTACGAGGTCTATGCGATCCGCTACGCCCGGCATGACCGCAGCGCGCGGGACAACTTCATCGGCGGCGACGAGCACGACGGGCCGATGCCGCTCGACTACTTCGTCTGGCTGGTCCGCAACGACGCCCGCACCTACGTCGTCGACACCGGTTTCGACGGGGAGGTGGCCAGATCGCGCGGCCGCCAGCTGACCACGCCCGTCGGCGACGGCCTAGCGGCCCTCGGCGTCGACCCGGCGGACGTCGAGGATGTGATCGTCACCCACATGCACTACGACCATGCGGGCAATCACCGCCTGTTCCCCCGCGCACGGTACCACCTGCAGGACGCGGAGATGGAGTTCTGCACCGGCCGCTGCATGGGCCATCCGGTCCTGCGCCAGGCCTACGCCGCCGACGACGTCAGCGAGATGGTGCGCAAGGTGTTCGACGGCCGCGTCGCGTTCCACGCCGGCGATGACGAGCTCGCGCCCGGCCTCAGCCTGCATCACATCGGCGGCCACACCCGGGGGCTGCAGGCCGTCAGGGTCTGGACCCGGCGCGGCTGGCTGGTGCTGGCCTCCGACGCCGCGCACCTCTACGCCAACATCGACCAGGGCCGCCCGTTCCCGATCGTCCAGGACGTGGCCGCGATGCTGGAGGGCCACCGCACGCTGAAACGGTTGGCCGCCGACGACGACCTGGTCATCCCCGGCCACGACCCGCTGGTGCTGCAGCGCTTCCCCGCCGCCTCCCCCGCCCTCGTCGGCCATGTCGCCCGCCTGGACGCCGATCCGGTCTAGAGTCCGGACTCAGCTCCGATCACCCAAAAGAGAGTGTCATCCCGGCCGCAGCCGCGACGCGGCGGAGAGCCGGGATCTACTTGTCGCCGGCGGTGAAGCAGATCCCGGACGAGTCCGCTGCGCGGCTCTCCGGGATGACAAAGCATATGTATCTGAAATTACGTGCGAAACAGGTCGACGCGATCGAGTAGGGACCTAAAACCGTGTCGTCGCCAGCAGGATGCTGGTCTCGGTGGTGGCGATACCCTTGATCTGGCGGATGCCGTCGAGGGCGCGGCTGAAGGCGGCCAGGCTCTCGGCGTTCAGCTCGGCCATCAGATCCCAGCGGCCGTTGGTGGTGTGCACCGCCTCGATCTCCGGGAAGCCCTTCAGCGCCGCCATCACCGCACTGCTGCGCTCGCCCTCGATGGCGATGGCCATCACCGCCCGCACCCGATGGCCGTCAGTCTCGGGCGGCAGGCGCAGGGTGAAGCCGAGGATGGCCCCCTCGCGCATCATCCGGTCGATCCGGTTCTGCACCGTGCCGCGCGAGACGCCGAGCCGCTTGGCCAGCGTCGCGACCGCCGTGCGCGCGTCATCGCGCAGAATCGCAATCAACTGACGATCGATATCGTCCATGGCTATTTGCACGATACGGTGAACATATCGTCAGATAATCTCACAAATATGCGCACCTCGCTAGCTTTTCGCTGACACTCGCCTCGGCGAGACTCAGGCTCGATCTGCCATTCGAATCGAGGCCTGCGTGACGACGAGACCCCTGATCCTGATGACGGACCCGACGTGGTTCGACGTTTCCTACGAGATCAATCCGTGGATGCGTCCCGGCGTCTGGCGCGCCGACGCCGCCGGACATCAGCGGGCGGCCAGGACCGCGTTCGACGCCCTGGTCGCGGCCCTGAGGCACGCAGGCGCGTCGGTCGAGATCATCGACGGCGCCCCTGGCCTGCCGGACATGGTGTTCGCGGCCAACGCCGCGGTCGTGCTGGACGGACGCGTGCTGGTCGGTCGCTTCCGCCCCGCCGAGCGCCAGGGCGAGGAGGCGCGCTACCTCGCCGCATTCCGCGCGCTGCAGGCCCGCGGCCTCGTGACCGAGGTGGCGCAGATCCCCGCTGGCGTGTTCCAGGAAGGCGCGGGCGATGCGATCTGGGACGCCGCGCGCAGCCAGCTCTGGACCGGCTTCGGCCAGCGTTCCGACCGCGCAGCCAGCGAGGCGATCGGCGCCGTCTTTGGCCGCGCCGTGGTCGCGCTGGAGCTTGCCAGCCCGCGGTTCTACCACCTCGACACCTGCTTCTGCCCGCTCAGCGGCGGCGAAGTGCTCTACTATCCGCCCGCCTTCACGCCGGCGGCCCTGGCCGAGATCCACGCCCGCATTCCCGCCGATCAGCGCATCGTCGCCGACGATGCAGCCGCCGCCGGGCTCTGCGTCAACGCCGTCTGCATCGGCGACACGGTGGTGATGGCCAAGGCGCCGGCGAAGCTCCGGCGCGCCCTCGAACAACGCGGCTACCGTGTCGCCGAGGTCGACCTTGCCCCGTTCATCCTCTCCGGCGGCGCGGCGTTCTGCCTGACGCTGCGCCTCGACCACGCTTCCGCGCCCGCCCTCGCCGCCACCGCCGCCGCCTGATCCGAAGGAGACCCAGCCCATGACCGACGTGCTGATCCGCCCGCCCGCCACCCTCACCGATTTCCTCGCCGTCGAGGCCGAATACGGGGCCAAGAACTACAAGCCCCTCGACGTCATCCTCACTCGCGGCGAGGGCGCCTACGTCTGGGACATCGAGGGACGGCGCTACCTCGACTGCCTCTCAGCCTATTCGGCGGTCAACCAGGGACACTGCCACCCGAAGATCCGCGAGGCGATGATCCGCCAGGCCTCGCGCCTCACCCTCACCTCGCGCGCGTTCCGCAACGACCAGCTGGCGCCGTTCTACGAGGAGCTCTGCGCTCTCACCCACTCCCACAAGGCGCTGCCGATGAACTCCGGCGCCGAGGCGGTCGAGAGCGCGCTGAAGGTGGTGCGCAAGTGGGGCTACGAGGTGAAGGGCGTGCCGGACGGTCAGGCCGAAATCATCGTCTGCGCCGACAACTTCCACGGCCGCACCCTGGCCATCGTCGGCTTCTCCACCGATCCGCAGTCGCGCAATGGGTTCGGGCCGTTCGCGCCCGGCTTCAAGGTGATCCCATTCGGCGACGCCGAGGCCCTGGAGGCGGCCATCACGCCCAATACCGTCGGCTTCCTGGTTGAGCCGATCCAGGGCGAGGCCGGGGTGATCATCCCGCCGACCGGCTATCTGCGCCGGGTGCGCGAGATCTGCACCCGCCAGGGCGTGATGCTGATCCTCGACGAGATCCAGACCGGACTTGGCCGCACCGGCAAGCTGCTGGCCGAGGAGCACGAGGGCATCGAGGCCGACCTCACCTTGATCGGCAAGGCGCTGTCCGGCGGCTACTACCCGATCTCGGCGGTGCTCTCCAACAGCGAGGTGCTGGGCGTGCTGAAGCCCGGCGAGCATGGCTCGACCTTCGGCGGCAATCCGCTGGCCTGCGCCATCGCCCGCGCCGCGCTCAGCGTGCTGGTCGAGGAAGGTATGATCGACAACGCCGCGCGCCAGGGCGAGCGCCTGATGGCCCAGCTGCTGGGTATCTCCAGCCCCAAGGTGCGCGAAGTGCGCGGCCGCGGCCTGATGATCGCCGTCGAACTCCACCCCGCAGCCGGCGGCGCGCGGGCTCACTGCGAGCGGCTGCAGGCGCTGGGCCTGCTCTGCAAGGAAACCCACGAGCACACCATCCGCATCGCCCCGCCGCTGATCATCACCAACGCCCAGACCGACTGGATCGCCGAGCAGTTCGCCGCGGTGCTGTAAGGTTTTCTGCAGCGCTCGGTGTTCCGAGTGTTTCACGTGAAACCGCTATTGGCCGATGATAACGGCGGCCTACCTTGTGGCCGCGCCGCCGCGGCCGGCGCGAGCGCCGCAGTTTTTCTATCATCATCCACGATTTCAAAGAGCTGCCGACCGTCCCAATCAGTAACGCCGTTGAGTCGCTGTCAAGCGGTCCGGGGCTGGGTGGGTCAATACTTTAAGGCGCGGTCGGCGAGGCTTCTTGCGATTGCCGGCGACTCGAGCCTCGGATGCGATGCGATTGCTACCGGGCGTAGAATGCAATCCTGGACGTTTGGACCTGTGTTACAGGACTGGCTGTCCTGACATTTTCGGTCGCTCCATGACCTCCTCTTGAAGACGAGAGACGCTCCCATGCGCCGCGCCCTGATCGTCGTTTGCGCCCTGATCCTCAATGCCTCGCTGCTGCAGCGGGCGTGGGCCGCGCAGGCTTGCGTATGGATCGTCGAGTCGGTCGAGGACGACGGCGCGCACATGTTCAGACTGAACCTCAGCGTCGATGCGCCGGCATCGGTGGCGGTGCGGTTCAAGGGGCCTGGCTTCACCTCGGCCTCCATGGGCGGGGACATGATCCAACTGGACCCGGGCGCGCCGAAGGACATCGACGCCGACGGCTTCGACGTCAGCGCCGGCGACGATATCCACTTCGACGTAGAGTTGTTCGATCACCCGTTGACGACTTGGGAAGAGATGGACAACCCCACCGGAAAACGGCTGGCGGCGTTCGCCTTCAACGCGAAGGTGGGCCAGGACGAACGCGCATCGCCGGCCGACCTCGCCAAGCAGTGCAAACCCCTGGGTTGAGAGCGAACGGCCGTTCCTAGCG
>DATNIH010000069.1:0-22424 GCA_035604515.1 Caulobacteraceae bacterium
TCGAAGCTCCTGACGCACCGCCTGATTTTGCGCGTTTGCGTGCGCAACGCCCATCTCTAGCAACGCTAGCCAGTCGTGTATGGCGTCGAATTTTTCGCGGTCGTTCAGTCGCCTGAACTCACCCTTCGTCATCGCCATAGCGTGTCTCTCCCTGCAAATCGCGCTATCCTAGCCCCATGGCGAAGCACAACGAGAAGCCCCTTCACATCGATATGCCGTTCGGCGAGGCTCTGGAGCGCTTCATCGGCGCCGACCCCGCCGAGACGCGGGCCAATATCGATATCGAGAAGGGCAAGAAGTCGCCGGCCGCCCAGGCGAGGGAAGCCGGCGATAAGTCAGTCACTCAGCTAAGCCGCAGGCGGAAGCCGAACGACGTTCGGAAACTTGTCGGGAAGTGATCGCCAGTGGCCGCGTATGTGTTCGATGCGGCCGAAGCGGATGCGGTAGTAAGGATCAATCCAGATCATGGGTTCGCTTTCTCTGAAGCGATCCTTTGGACGGGGGCGGTGTTTTGGTTGGACCCCTGACACCGCCCAACGTCCGCCAGATCGCGGGTTGGTTCGATGCGGGTGGGAAGTCCGCTACCCCAGTCGCCCCAAAGGCGACCGCACGTCCCGTGATAATGGTTCACGGCCGGAGACCTAAGCATGGACCGATTCTATACTAGGTCAAGGTCGTATATAGGCCCCTCCCCACAAGGGGGAGGGGAACAGAGCTTACCCCCCACGTAATTGAATCGCCCCCGCCGCTCGGTCTATCCAGGCCGGATGTCCTTCGCCGCCGCCCTGCCAGTCGGAGATCATCTGCGCGAATGGCGCCGTCGCCGGCGCATGAGCCAGCTCGACCTTGCCGGCGAGGCTGAGGTGTCGTCCCGGCACCTGAGCTTCGTCGAGACCGGCCGGGCGAACCCCAGCCGCGACATGGTGCTGCGCCTGGCCGAACGGCTCGAAGTGCCGATGCGCGAGCGCAACGTGTTGCTGGTCGCCGCCGGCTATGCGCCGGTGTTCCCCGAGGGCGATCTTGCCTCGCCCGAGCTCACCGCCGTGCGCGAGGCGGTCGACATCATCCTCGAGGGCCACAAACCCTATCCGGCCTTCGCCCTCGACCGGCACTGGAACATCGTCGCCAGCAACAACGCCTTGCCGCAGCTCTATCAGGGCGTCGACCCGGCGCTGCTGGCGCGGCCGGTGAATGTGATCCGGCTGTCGCTGCACCCGAGCGGACTGGCGCCGCGCATCGCCAACCTGGGCGAATGGCGCGGCCACGTGCTGGCGCGACTGCGGCGTCAGGTCGAGCTCACCGCCGATCCGGTGCTGATCGCGCTGATGGCTGACGTGAAGTCCTACAGCGCCCGCTTGCCCGCCGCGCCGCCGCCGCGTCACCTGGCCCAGACCGAGATGGTGGTCCCGTTCCGCATCCGCCTCGGCGAACAGGTGCTCTCGTTCTTCACCACCACGCTGGTGTTCGGCACGCCGCTCGAGGTCAGCCTCTCCGAGCTCGCAGTGGAGTCGTTCTTCCCGGCCGATGCTGAGACCGCCGTGACCGTGCGGACGTTGTCCGGCTTACCTCCCAGGTAATCGCCTCCGTTCCCTGCCGCGCTCATCCTTCCCGACATCAAGCAGGGAAGGAGCCCTCACATGCCCATGATCAACAGCCACGATGGAACCGAGCTTTTCTGCCGGCGCTGGGGCGAAGGCCCGCCGGTGGTGTTCGTGCACGGCTGGGCGCTGAACTCGGATGCGTGGCAGTCGGCCACGCTGCAGACCGTGCGCGCCGGCTTTCAGGCCATCGCCTTCGACCGCCGCGGCCACGGCCGCTCGGACGATCCGGGCCGCGGCTACGACTTCGACAGCCTCGCCGACGATCTCGCCGCAGTGCTGGAGCACCTCGACGTCAGGGACGCGACCCTGGTCGGCCACTCGATGGGATGCGGCGAGATCACCCGCTACCTCACGCGCCACGGCGACGCGCGGATCGCCCGGGTGGTGATGGCGGCCCCGCAGCTGCCGTTCGCGCTCAAGACGGCGGACAACCCGGAAGGGCCGCTCGAACTGGCCTCGCTCGAGGCGATGCGCGCCGCCTGGGTGACCAGCTTCGCCGGCTGGCTCGGGCAGGCGGCGCCGCCGGCGTTCGGTCCAAAGGCGCCGCCTGAGGTTATCGCCCAGACGGTGCAGGCGATGCTCCGTTGCAGCCTGCAGGCGGCGGTCGAGTGCAACATCACCGGCTCGCAAACCGACCTGCGCCCGGAGCTGGCGAAAATCGCGACCCCGACTCTGGTGCTGCACGGCGACGCCGACGGCTCGTGCCCGCTCGAGTTCACTGGCGGCAGGCTGCCGGGCCTGATGCCGAACTGCCGGCTGAAGGTCTATCCGGGCGCGACTCACACGCTCATCGTCGAGCTGGCGGCAGAGCTGGTCGCCGACATCCTCGCCTTCATCGGCGAGCGGGCGCAGGCGATGGTGGCCTAGTCCCTACACGGCTGACCGCTCGAAGCCCCGCATGGCGACTCCGGAGAGCCGTGCGGGGCGACGCGCTTCGGCGACGTGGCGCAGCCAGTTGCGGTAGATCTTCACCGACGTGCCGCGCCAGGTGCGGGTCGGCTGAGCCTTGGCGAGGATCGCCGCATAGAGCGGCGCCAGCTTGGGATCGGGCCGCCGGCGGGCGTGCCAGCTCAGTTCCGCCAGCGCCGACTCCACCTCGAGCTCGAAGTAGCCGGTGGGCGTGTTCGGATGGTGCGGGCGACGACCGTGCAGGTAGCGGCCGACATCGCGGGAAAACTCCCGCATCAGGGTGTCGGCGTCGTATTCCGGATGGCCCTGGAAGAACACCGACAGGCCGAGTCCACGGCGCACGAAGGCGTCGACTCCGGCGACGGCGGAACGGGTCAGCACGCGGTAGCCCTTCTCGACCAGGTCTTCTTCGACGAGGCCGTTCTGACGCGAGTGGGGCGTGATCAGCGGCGTGGAGACCCCGTCGAGCAGCGCGTCGTCCCGGGCCGCGTGGCTCTCGAACACCCCGCTGAGCTTGGCCGGCAGCTGCTGGCGACGGATGCGGCTGAGGTGTTGCACAGCGGCGTGGGCGGCCAGGCACGACCAGATGGTCGGGATGCCGCTCTTCTGGGTCCAGTCGATCACCCGGGTCAGCGCCGGCCAATAGGGTTCGTGGTCCAGCTCGGGGGCGCGGGGCTCGCAGCCGGTGACGATCAGGGCGTCGAGGCCCGCGCTCGGCAGCGCCTCCGCCGCCTGGTAGCGGCCGCGCATGTGGGCCTGGGCGGCTTCGCCGCGCGCCATGCTGCTGAGCCCGAACAGCTTCAACGTCACCGGCGTGCCTTCGGTCGCGACCTGCAGCAGGTCCGAGAACTGGCGCTCGGTCGCGGCCATGGCTGCGTCCGGCATGTTGTTGAGCAGGCCGACCTTCAGCCGCGGCCCGCGCGCCGCCGGCGGCTGCGCAGCGAAGGCCGGACCGCGGGAAAAGGTGGTGATCGCCATTACTCGGCCGCCCGCAGCTTGCGCTGGCCGGCGCCGGCCGCGTCCAGCGCCTGGTCGAGGTCGGCGATGATGTCGTCGGCGTGCTCGATGCCGACGCACAGGCGGATCATTTCCGGCGTCACGCCCGCCGCCGCGTGCTGCGCCGGCGTCATCTGGCGGTGGGTGGTGGAAGCCGGGTGGCAGGCGAGCGACTTCACGTCGCCGATGTTGACCAGCCGCTTCACCAACCCCAGCCGGTCGTAGAACGCTTTGGCCGCTTCGAATCCGCCGGCGACGCCGAAGGTCAGCAGGGACGGGGGACGGCCGCCGAGATAGCGGTTCGCCAGGTCGAAGTAGGGGCTCTCTTCGAACCCGGCGTAGTTGACCCACTCGATGCGCGGGTCGTCGCGCAGGAAGTGCGCGACTTCGCGGGCGTTCTCGACATGGCGCTCGACCCGCAGCGCCACCGTCTCGATGCCCTGCAGCAGCATGAAGGCGCTCATCGGCGCCAGCACCGCGCCGGTGGTGCGCTGGTAGACGCTGCGCATCCGCGCGGCGTAGGCCGACCGGCCGAACCGCTCGGCATAGACCAGCCCGTGGTAGGACTCGTCCGGTTGGCTGAACATCGGGAAGCGGGCGGCATTGGCGGCCCAGTCGAAGCGGCCGCCGTCGACCACCATCCCGCCCATTACCGCGCCGTGGCCGCCCATGAACTTGGTCAGCGAGTGCACGACGATGTCGGCGCCGTGCTCGATCGGCCGCAGCAGGATTGGCGTCGCCACCGTGTTGTCGACGACCAGCGGCACGCCGTGGCGGTGCGTGGCGGCCGCGATCGCTTCCAGGTCGCAGACGTTGCCGGCCGGGTTGCCGACGCTCTCGCAGAACACCGCGCGGGTCTCGTCGTCGATCAGCGCCTCGATGTCGGCCGCGGCGTCGCTGGCGGCGAAGCGGGCCTCGATGCCCTGGCGCTTCAGCACGCTGGCGAACAGCGTGTAGGTGGTGCCGTAGAGCTGCGGGGTGGTGACGATGTTGCCGCCATGGTCGGCGAGGGTGACGATGGCGTAGTGCAGCGCCGCCTGGCCGGACGCGAGAGAGACGCCGGCGACGCCGCCTTCGAGCTCGGCGACGCGCTGCTCCAGGATTGCGTTGGTCGGGTTGCTGATGCGGCTGTAGCGAAAGCCGTCCTGCTCGAGGTTGAACAGCGCCGCGCCATGGTCGGCGCTGTCGAACGCATAGGCCACCGACTGGTAGATCGGCACGGCCACGGCCTTGGTGGTGGGATCGCAGTCGAAACCGGAATGGACGGCCATGGTCTCGCGGCGCATCGAGCATCTCCCTGGGCCGGTCTCGAATTGCGTCAGTTCGAGCCTCGGCGATGGTCGGGTTGCACGCGGTGTGCCGCCATTTCGCGCCGTGGCGTGCGCCTTGCAGCCTGGCGTTCAGGGCGCGTTCAGCCGCGCCACGGTGAGATTGCCGACCATGAGCACCACAACCCTGGAACGGCCGCCCGCGGGGCTGCAGAACACCTCGCCCAACAAGGATTGGCTGCGGGCGCTGGAGCTGACCGCAGGCCTCGGCAAGGCGCCGGCGCGCACGCTGCCGGTGGTGATCGACGAATTGGCCGAGCGCTTCGGCGATGCGCCGGCGCTGCTGTCCGACCGCGAGCGCCTGAGCTTCCGGCAACTGGCTGACCGTGCACGCCGCTACGCCCGGTGGGCGACGGACCAGGGCCTGGGCGTGGGCGACGTCGTGGCGCTGATGATGCCGAACCGGCCCGAATACATGGCGATCTGGCTCGGCCTCTCTCGGATGGGCGTCACCACCGCGCTGATCAACACCCAGCTGCGCGGCGCCTCGCTGGCGCATTGCCTGAACGTCGCGGCGCCGCAGCACATCGTCGTCGACGCCGGCCTCTCGGCTGGCCTCGCGGCCGTCGCGCAGACGCTTGATGGCGCGCCGCAGATCTGGCTGCACGGCGCGGCGATGACCGACTGGCGGATCGACCTGGCCATCGACGCTTACGGCGACGAGGCGCTGCTGGCGCTCGAAGCGCCTGCCGTCACCCTCTCCGACCGCGCGCTGCTGATCTACACCTCCGGCACCACCGGTCTGCCGAAGGCCGCCAACGTCAGCCATCACCGGCTGATGAGCTGGAGCTACTGGTTCGCCGGGCTGATGGACGTTCAGCCTACGGATCGTCTCTACGACTGCCTGCCGATGTGCCACAGCGCCGGCGGGGTCGCCGCGATCGGGGCCGCGCTGGTCGGCGGCGCATCGGTGGTGGTGGCCGAGAAGTTCTCCGCCAGCCGGTTCTGGGACGACATCGCTCGCTGGGACTGCACCCTTGTCCAGTACATCGGTGAACTCTGCCGCTACCTGGTGGCGGCCCCGCAGCACCCGCTGGAGCGAGAGCATGCCCTGCGGCTCTGCTGCGGCAACGGCCTCTCCGGCGATGTTTGGGAGGCGTTCCAGCAGCGCTTCGCCATCCCGCGCATCCTCGAGTTCTACGCCGCCACCGAAGGCAACTTCTCGCTCTACAACGTAGAGGGAAAGCCGGGCGCCATCGGGCGGCTGCCGCCGTTCCTCAAGCACCGCTTCCCTGCCGCCATCGTCCGTTTCGACGCCGAGCAAGGCGCACCGGCGCGCGGTGAGGACGGCTTCTGCATCCGGTGCGCCAGCGACGAGACGGGCGAGGCGATCGGCCGGATCGGCGAGGCGTCCCGCTTCGAGGGCTACACCGACGCCGCCGCAGGCGAGATCAAGCTGCTGCGGGGCGTGTTCGAGCCCGGCGACGCCTGGGTGCGCACCGGCGATCTGATGTATACGGATGATCAGGGTTTCTACTACTTCGTCGACCGCATCGGCGACACCTTCCGCTGGAAGGGCGAGAACGTCGCCACCGCCGAGGTTGCGGCCGCTGTCCGCGCCTTTCCCGGCGTGACCGACGCCTGCGTCTTCGGCGTCGACGTCCCCGGCGCATCTGGCAAGGCCGGCATGACCGCGCTGGCCGCCGCGCCGGACTTGGATCTTGCCGCGCTGCGCGCCCACCTGTCCGAACGCCTACCCGACTACGCTCGCCCGCTGTTCCTGCGGCTGGTCTCAGCGCTGGATGTCACCGAGACCTTCAAACTGAAGAAGCAGTCCCTGGCGGCCGAGGGTTGGGACGTGGCGGAGGCCTACGTCGATGACCGGTCGGCCGGTGGGTACGTGGCGCTCGATGCAGCGCTGGCCGCGCGCATTCGCGCCGGCGAAGTTCGCTTCTGATCCCACCATGTTCGGTCATCGCCGGGCCCCGGGTCGCGCCCGCGGCGCGGCCCCGCCCGGGGCAGGCTACGTCCCGGCGATCCAAGACCACAGTTCGATGGGTGGCCGTGCCGAGCACGGCCACGGCGCGGTCCGCGTGCTTGGATGGCCGGCACAAAAGGCCGGCCATGACTGTAAACAGAGAGTGATGGAGCTACCCGAGCTCTACGCGACCGAGTCGCTCCAGGGGTACCGGTACGACTTGTCGGCGCTGTCCCAGGCCGTGCGCACCTGCGCGCCGATCACGCCGGCGGCGGCTTCGGCATAGGGGATCGCCCGCGCCAGCGCGTAGAAATAGTGGATCATGCCCGGGTGGCGCACCGCATCGACATGGACGCCCGCGGCGCGCAGGGACTGCGCATAGGCCTCGCCCTCGTCCCGGAAGGGATCGAACTCCGCCGTATGGATCAGCGCCGGCGGCAGTCCGCTGAGACCGGCGGCGTGCGCCGGTGAGAGGCGCGGGTCGTCCAGCGCCGCACCCATCGAGGCGTAGTCGGCCAAATCGCGCTGGAATGCCGCGCGGCTGATGAAGTACCCGTCGCCGTACGCATTGCGCGAGCCGGTCCGGCGGCCAACATCCAGGATCGGACAGATCAGCACCTGCAGCGCGATCGCCGGTCCGCCGGCGTCGCGCGCGATCTGGGTCACGGCGGCGGCCAGGCCACCACCGGCGGAGTCGCCGCCAACCGCGATCCTGGCGCGGTCGAGGCCAAGCGCCGCGGCGTGGTTGGCGACCCAGTTCACCGCCAGCAGGCAGTCCATCAGCGCGGCCGGGAACGGATGTTCGGGCGCCAGCCGATAGTCCACCGCGATGACCCGGCATTCGGCCGCCTCGCACAGCCGGCGGCAAAGGCCGTCGTGCGTCTCCAGGCCGCCCGCGACCCAGCCGCCGCCGTGGAAGAACACCAGCGCCGGCTGCGGGCCAGCGATCGGCGCCACGGGCGCATAGAGACGGATCGGCAGCGCGCCGGCCGGGCCGGGGACGGTGCGGTTCTCGATCGCGACCAACGTCGAGGCATCGTCCGCCATCTCGGCCAGGGTGGCGAGCGCGGCCCGCCGATCGGCCAGGCTGGCGCGGGCGTCCGCCGCGCCGCCGGTGGCGGCCAGCATGCCGAGGAGGCGCCGGGCGCTGCAATCTAGCGGCATCGTGGCCTCAGGCGGCCAGCGCCAGGCCGGACACCAGCTGCTCGATCGCCGCGATGCTGCGGAAATTGGCCGGCGTCATCCGCCGCTGCGGGATCTCGATACCGAACTCGTCCTCGATGGACAGCATCAGGTTGACCATGTCGAGCGAGGTCAGTCCGGCCTCGGCAAGGTTCTGGTCTGCCGCAACCGACCGGCGGCCGGCCCGCTTGGCCAACAGCGCCTCGACGATCGCCGTGATCTGATCTCGCGTGGTGATCCCGGTTCCGTCCGCCATGCCGCTGCTCCCCAACGATGCCGCCCCGCGAAGGCACAGGCGCTCGCGATCGGCGGGCGGGTCGCAAGGCGCGTGCCATGCGGGCGCGGCCACGCGTGTCATGGCGTTCAACACAACCAGCAGGCTTCAAATCGTTTCCGGCCGTGGTTAATCGAGGCCATTCCAGGCGTGCCGGCCGCGGATACTGCGCGAATATTTGCCGCGGACTTGGCATGCCGATTGCTGACCTGGTCCCCGAACGGTCCCGCAACGGCGCCGAAGCCATTTCGGAACGGTGGGGCCGAGGTTCGAGCAAGCGAGCAGTTTCACGATGACCGTGCACGACCTTAGGCGACTGAAGGACGTCGAACCGGCCCCGGCCAACCTGTTCGACGCGCCGCGGCTCCTCGCCGACGAGTTGGCCCAGCGCACCGAGCGCGTCGCCGCCGTCGCCGCGCTGCACGCCGAGGACGTCGACCGCGACGGCCGCTTCCCGGTCGAGGCGATCACCGCCGCCAAGGCGCTGGGGCTGATGGGCCTGATGGCGCCGGCCAGTCTCGGCGGCGAAGCGGTCAGCCTCTCGCAGATCGCCGACATCTGCTACGCCCTTGGCCGCGCCTGCGCCTCGACGGCGATGATCTACGCCATGCACCAGGTGAAGGTCGCCTGCGTCGTGCGCCACGGCGTCGGCGCCGTCTGGCAGGAAGGCTTCATCCGAAAGCTGGTGCGCGATCAGCTGCTGCTGGCCTCCTCGACCACCGAGGGCTCGGGTGGCGGCAACGTCCGCTCCAGCGAGGCCCCGATCGAATATAACGGCGATGCGATCCGCCTCGAGCGCGCTGCTTCTGTGATCTCCTACGGCGCCGAGGCCGACGCGGTGGTCACCACCGCCCGGCGCAACGCCGAGGCCGGCGCCTCCGATCAGGTGCTGGCGGTGTTCCTGAGGCGCGACTACAGCCTCGAGCGCACCCTCTCGTGGGACACGCTCGGCATGCGCGGCACCTGTAGCGCTGGCTTCACCCTGCGCGCCAGCGGCAGGGCCGAGCAGCTGCTGCCGGTTCCTTACGAAGTGATCCACGCCCAGAGCATGGTCCCGGCCGCGCACATCCTGTGGTCCAGCGCGTGGGCCGGCGTCGCCGCCTCGGCGGTCGAGAAGGCCCGCAAGTATCTGCGCAAGGCGCTCAAAGGCGGCGCCGATCTGCCGCCGAGCGCGCCCTACTTCACCCGCGCCAACGCCTCGCTGCGGGCCCTGCGCGCGCTGATCGCCACCACCACCGACCGTTACGAGGCGATCCAGCACGATCCCGAAGCGTTGAGCGCGATGGACTTCCAGAGCGAGATCAACCTGCTCAAGGTCGACGCGTCGGAGCTGGCGGTGCAGGCGGTGATGAGCGCGCTGCGCTGCGGCGGTCTCTCGTCCTACCGCAACGACAGCGACGTCTCGATCGGCCGCCACCTGCGCGACGTGCTGTCCTCGCCGATCATGATCAACAACGACCGCATCCTCGCCAACGTCGCCGCCTCCGCGCTGCTGAGCGACGTACCGGCCACCGTCAGGGGCTGAAGCCAGTGACCGTCCAAGCCAAGATCGCCCCCGCCGCCGACGCTGCTCAGATTGCGGCGCTGAAGGCGAAGCTGTTCTTCGAAACCGGCGTCGACGGCGTCTACGCCCGCACCGGGCTCTACGAGGGCATCGTTGAAGCGCTGACGGCGCTGATTTCGGCTCACCGGCCGCGCGGCGCCGAGGTGCTGCGTTTCCCGCCGGTGATGAGCCGGGCCCAGCTCGAGCAGCACGGCTATCTGAAGAGCTTCCCCAACCTGCTGGGCGCGGTCAGCTGCCTCTGCGGCGACGAGCGGCACATCCGCGGCGTGGTCGGACGCTTCATGGAGGACGGCGAGCCCTGGA
The DNA here is from genome assembly GCA_035604515.1 of Caulobacteraceae bacterium. Lineage (GTDB taxonomy): Bacteria > Pseudomonadota > Alphaproteobacteria > Caulobacterales > Caulobacteraceae > Acaudatibacter. Next base: position 10,076 of record DATNIH010000069.1, read on the forward strand.
CCGACGCGCTGCAAGCCGCCGATCTCGTGCTAGCGCCGGCCGCCTGCTACCCGGTCTATCCCATCGCCGCCGCGCGCGGCCCGGCGCCCGAAGCCGGTTACGTGTTCGACGTCGCCGCTGACTGCTTCCGCCGCGAGCCCTCCACCGATATCGACCGTTTCCAGACGTTCCGCATGCGCGAATACGTCCGGGTCGGCACGCAGGCGCAGATCCAGGCGTTCCGCGAGGCTTGGATCGACCGAGCGAAGAGCCTCGCCGACGTGCTTGGCCTCAGCTACCGCATCGACCTCGCCAGCGATCCCTTTTTCGGCCGCGGCGGCCAGATCGTCGCCGCCTCGCAGCTGGAGCAGGCGCTGAAGTTCGAGCTGGTGGTCCCGGTCCACTCCACCGAGAAGCCCACCGCCTGCATGAGCTTCAACTACCACCAGGACCACTTCGGCCTGACCTGGGATCTGAAGACTCAAACCGGCGAGCCCGCCCACACCGGCTGCGTCGCCTTCGGCATGGACCGCCTGGCGGTGGCGATGTTCGCGACCCACGGGCTGGATGTTGACGCCTGGCCGTCCGGCGTGAGGGCGGCGCTGGAGCTCTGAAGCAGCGGCCAACTCGTCCCAAAAGCGCGCGTTCCGAACTTCCGCTTTATTTGGAGCGTCGGACCTATGCGGTCACAGAGCACAGCCTACCCGCACCGACAATCCGGCCATCGCAAGCGCGCACCCGGCGCCGCGACCGCCAAGGGGCGCTCCCGGTCACCGGCTCAAGCCGTATTCCCCGCGTCCACCGTCATCACCGCGCCGGTGATGTTCTTGCCGCCGGCGCCCATCAGGAACTCGACCATCGCGGCGATATCGTCGACCTCGGCAAGGCGACGCAGGGCGCTGCGGCGCATCACCTGGTCGCGGCCGTCTTCGCCGAGGCCGGCGGTCATCTCGGTGTCGATGAAGCCGGGGGCGACGGCGTTGACGGTGACGCCAAGGCGGCCGACCTCGCGGGCCAGCGATTTGGTGAAACCGAGCATCGAGGCCTTGGTGGCGCCATAGACCGACAGCCCGCTGTAGCCGGTCGAGCCGATCACCGACGACATGTTGACGATGCGCCCACCGCCGCCGGTCATCATGCCGCGCACGATGTACTTGGTCAGCACGATCGGCGCGGTGACGTTGAGCCGGATCAGCGCCTCGATCTGCGAAAGGTGCATGTTGGAGAGCAGACCGTCGGTGCCCAGGCCCGCGTTGTTGACCAGGCCCCAGATCGGCCCGAACCGCGCCTTCAGCTCGCGCGCCAGGTCGGGGATGGCGTCGAGGTTAGTGAGGTCGAACGGGACGAAGGCGATGGCGCTGTTTGCTTCCTCGATCGCCGTGCTTAGCGCCTCGCCCTGGGTGCGGGCCAGCGCGATGGTGGTGTAGCCCGAGGCGGCCAGCCGCCGGGCGATGGCCAGGCCGATGCCGCGGCTGGCGCCGGTGACGAGGACCGTGAGCGACGGCGCGCTAGGCAATGGCCCGCTCCAGCTTGCCGCCGGCGGTCATCGCCAGGGAGGAGGCGAACTTCAGCGAGGCGGGGACTTTGAACGGCGCCAGCTCGCGGCGGCAGGTCTCCAGGATCTCGGCTTTCAGCTGCGCTTCATTGTCGGCATCATCGTTCAGCACCACCTCGGCGACGGCGATGGCGCCGGTGAAAGGGTTGCGGCGGCCCCGCACCAGCGACATGCGCACGGCCGGATGGCGATTGATCACCGCCTCGATCTCCTCCGGATGCACCTTCAGCCCGCCGACGTTGATGATGCCGCCGCGCCGGCCGACGAAGTGGTATCGGTCGCCGCGCAGCTCGACCATGTCGCCGGTGTCGACGAAGCCCTCGCTATCGCGCAGCGCGCCGGCCTCGGCGTTGAGGTAGCCGTCGGCCGCCCGGCTTGACCGAAGCTGCAGCGCGCTATCGACCACGCGCAGCTCCACATCGCCAGGCCGGCCGACGATGCTGGCCGGAAAGCCTTCCAGGCCGTCATTGACTTCGAAGCCGACGCCGGCCTCGGTCGAGGCGTAGGCGTGGCCGATCGGCACGCCCAGGAAGCGGGCCTTCAGAGCGTCGAGCACCGCCTGGTCGGCAATCTCGCCGGAGAGGCGAACGTAGGTGGGGGAGATCGCCGCCGCCTCGGGCCGCATCAGCACGCTGCGCCAGTGCGAGGGCGTGCCGGTGAGGTGGGTGACGCCCAGCCGGCCGAGCCGGAGCAGGAAGTCGGCCATCGGCTCGCCGGGCGCGGTGACTACGAGTGAGCCTTCGCCGAGCAGCCCGCGCAGCAGAATCTGCAGGCCGCCGTAGCGACGGATGTCATAGAAGGTGCCCCAGATCGGCGGCTCGCCCGCCGGCGGCTTGATCGCGCCAGTCAGGCCGCCGAGGGTGTGGACCACCAGCTTCGGCGGGCCTGAGGTGCCCGACGTGAACATCACCCACTCGGTCTCGAGGCCCGCCAGCGGAGGCTCGGCGAGTCGCGCGACGGGCAAGGTGATCCGCGCGGCGAGCAGGCCCGAGGCAGTCTCGGGCGGGGCTTCGTCGAACACGATAGCATCCACGCCCGCGGTCTCGATCACCCCCGGCAGCGTTTCGTCGGCGAGATCCGGCGGGCAGAGCACGATGCGGCGGGCAAGCCCGTCGAGCTCGATCAGGGCCAGGGCGGCGCAGAGCGGGTCACGGGTCCGCAGCAGCACCGAGCGGCCGGCGAGCGTCGGCAAGGCGCTGCCGAGCGCCGTGCCGGCGGCGATATCGGCCAGCGCCACGTCCGTCCTCGCGCCCCAGAGGCGGCGTTGCGCCAGGCGCGGCGAGGCGCTCAGTGTCCCCCGAAGGGACAACCGCTCAGCGGCCGCGCTCATAGAACTTCACGAAATCGCCGAAGGTGACCGGAAAGAACACATCCTCCGCCTCGGTGAAGGGGTCGTACCCGAGCTCGTCCTCTAGCGTCGCGACGATGATCGCGAAGCACAGCGAGTCGAGGCCCGATTCCAGCAACACGAGGTCATCGCTCAGCGGCGCGAGGGCCTTCTCCTGCGCGGCCGCCACTTCGAGGAACTTGGCCGAAATCACAGCCTTGAGGCCCGACCTTTCGCCGGCCTCGCATGAATCTTGCTCCAGCACGCTCACATCCGGCGCCTCAGTTGTCAGGGTCATGATCGCTTCTCCGTCTTCGCCGCCTCAGGTTCGCTGCCGCCAGATCCGCCAGAGCGATCTGGACGCGGTGGCCGACCTCTTGACGCGTGGGTTTCAGGTCAAGCCTCGCAAGTATTGGACCAGCGCCCTGGATCGCCTTGCGGCGCGCGGCGCCCCCGAGGGCTGCCCGACGTACGGTTACCTGCTCGAGGCCGAGGGCGCGGTGGTCGGCGTGCTGCTGCTGATCTTCGCCGAGACCGGCGGCGCGGTGCGCTGCAACGTCTCCAGCTGGTATGTCGAGCCCGCGCACCGCGGCCACGCGGCGCTGCTGGCTGGCATGGCCTCGAAGCTCAAGCATGTGACCTACATCAACACCTCGGCCGCGACCCACACCTGGCCGATCCTCGATGTTCTCGGCTACCGCCGCTACAGCCAGGGCCAGTTCGCGGCCGTGCCGGCGCTGAAGCTGGGCGCGAAGGGTAGGGTGCGTCCGCTGGGCGAGGCCGACAGCGGCATGCCCGACTACGACCTCCTCGCCGCCCACGCCGCGTCGGGCTGCCTGGCCGTGATCTGCGAGACAGCGCTGGGCCCAGAGCCGTTCGTGTTTCTGGTCCGCCGCATCTCGCGCCTGCCGTTCGCGGCCGCTCAGCTGGTCTACGCGCGCGACACCGACCGCTTCGCCGCCTGCGCCGCACCGCTGGGCCGGTTTCTGCTGAGGCGCGGCGCGCCGCTGGTGATCTGCGATGCGCCGGCGCCGATTTCGGGCCTCGCCGGCATCTGGTTCAAGGACCGCGGTCCGCGCTATTTCAAGGGTCCGACCGAGCCGCGCCCGAACGATCTGGCGTTTACCGAAATGGTGGTGTTCGGGCCGTAAGGGCCAGCTGATGACCGACAAGCCGCTCCGCACCGCCGCCGAGGTCCTGGTCGACCAGCTGGTCATCCAGGGCGTGCGCCACGTCTTCTGCGTCCCTGGCGAGAGCTATCTGCCGGTGCTGGATGCGCTGCATGACCGCGACATCGCCATCACCGTCTGCCGTCAGGAAGGCGGCGCGGCGATCATGGCCGAGGCGGTGGGCAAGCAGACCGGGGCGCCCGGCGTTTGCTTCGTGACGCGCGGTCCGGGGGCCACCAACGCCGCTCACGGCGTGCACATCGCCCAGCAGAGTTCCAGCCCGATGATCTTGTTCGTCGGCCAGGTCGACCGGGCGGTGAAGGGTCGCGACGCCTGGCAGGAACTCGACTACGCCGCGGTGTTTGGCTCGATGACCAAGTGGGCGGGCGAGGTCGACGACCCGGCGCGGATGAGCGAACTGGTCTCGCGCGCGTTCCACACTGCCATGAACGGCCAGCCCGGCCCGGTCGTGCTCGCCCTGCCGCACGACGTGCTGATCGAAACGGTCAACTGCGCGGACGCGCCGTCGGCGCAGCTGGTCGAGACTTCGTCGGGCGCGCCCGAGATGGCCGCGCTGGAAGCGCTGCTCGCTCAGGCGACCTCGCCGATCGTGCTGCTTGGCGGCAGCCGCTGGGACGAAACGGCGCGCGAGGCCGTGACTCGCTTCGCCGAGCGGTTCGAGCTGCCGGTAGCGACCGGCTTCAGGCGCCTGCCGCTGTTCGATCCGCAACACCCGAACTACGCCGGCGACCTTGGCCTCTCCCCCAATCCGGCGCTCCTGGCGCGCGTCAGGGCTGCGGATGTGGTGCTCTCAATCGGCGGCCGGCTCAGCGACGTCACCACGCAGGGCTACAGCCTGTTCGAAGTCCCGGCGCCGAAGACGAAGCTCGTGCACGTCTTCCCGGGCGGCGAGGAGCTCGGCCGCGTCTGGCGCCCGCATCTGGCCATCAACGCCACCCCGACCCGCTTCGCCGCGGCGCTCGAGCCGCTCACGCCCCCAGCGACGCCTGCTTGGCGCGGTGCGGCGCAGGCGGCGCACGTCGAGTACGTCGCCTGGTCCGAGGTCGCGACGCCGCAGCCGGGCGAGGTGAACCTCGGCGAGATCATGATCTGGTTGCGGGACAACCTGCCCGAAGACGCCATCCTTACCAACGGCGCCGGGAACTTCGCGGCTTGGGTCAACCGCTTCTACCGGGTGCGCCGCTTCGGCGGCCATCTTGGGCCCAACTCCGGCTCGATGGGCTACGGCGTGCCGGCGGCGGTGGCGATGCAGCGGCTCAATCCCGGGCGGCGCGTGGTGGCGGTTAGCGGCGACGGGGACTTCCTGATGAACGGCCAGGAGTTCGCTACAGCGGTGCAGTACGAGCTGCCGATCGTGGTGCTGGTCTGCGACAACGCTTGCTACGGCACCATCCGCATGCACCAGGAGCGCGACTACCCCGGCCGCGTCGTCGCCACCGACCTGAAGAACCCCGACTTCGCCGCCTACGCCCGGGCCTTCGGCGGCTTCGGCGCGACGGTGGAGCGCACCGCCGAGTTCGGCCCGGCGTTCGAGGCGGCGGTGGCGTCGGGCCTGCCGTCGATCCTGCACGTGAAGATCGACACGGACGCCATCAGCCCCGGCCAGACGCTGACGGCGATCCGAGCCCAGGCGCTGGCGAAGCGGTCCTAGAGCGCGTTCAGCGAAAGTGGAATCGCTTTAGCGGTTCGAACGCGCTCCAGAGTCAAAGGGTTAGAGCACGATTCAGGGTTCAGGTTGGTCAACCTGAACCCATCGTGCGCTAGGCCGGGCCGCGCTTGGTCTGCCCGTTGCACGGCAGCGGGGTCGGGCGCGTATTCGGCGGGAACGTGCCGATGTTCCTTACGCACTCCCAGGTCCAGTCCCTCGGGTGGTTGACCCAGGGCGCCCCAAACGGGTGATAGTTCGTCTTGCATTTGCAGGTGGCCGCCGCCGCCGGACTCGCGGTTGCAAAGGACAGCAGGGCGGTGAGCAGGATCGCGGACAGGGCAAGGCAGCGCATGTGCGCCTCCAAGGTCGGGGGCCAGATTGTTCGCGCGAAGCTGCGCCGCTGACAATCTGTCGCTTAGCTAGAGCGAGCTCACCTCGGCGAACGCCCGGTAGAGTTCGCTGGCCTTGCGGAAGAGCGGGCCCGGCTGCAGCTCGCGCTGGTCGATGCGGGTGATCGCCGACAGCTTGGCGAAGTTGCCTGAGGAGAAGATCTCGTCGGCCTGCTCGAAATCGGCGTAGCGCAGGCTGGTCTCGACCACCGTCTCGCCGGCGTCGCGCAGCAACTGGATGGTCCGCTGGCGAGTGACGCCGTCCAGGAAGGTGCCGTTCGGCGCTGGGGTCATCACCACCCCGTCCTTGACCATGAACACGTTGGAATTGGCCAGTTCGGCGACGTTGCCCAGCATGTCGAGCAGCAGGCAGTTGTCGAAACCGCGCTCGGACGCCTCGAACAGGGCGCGGGCGTTGTTCGGATAGAGGCAGCCGGCCTTCACATCCACCGGCGCGGTCTCGATCGTCGGGCGGCGCTGGGGCGAGAGGGTGATGGCGAGGTTGCGCGCGCCCGGCAGCGGCGCCTCATAGAGGCAAAGGCACCAGCAGGTGGTGTCTGGATCGAACTTCACGCCGCCGCCGGCCGCGCCGGTGTCGGGCCAGTACATCGGGCGCACATAGAGCGCGGCGCCCGGTGCGAACCGCTTCACGCCGTCTCGCGTCAGGCCCATCCACTCGTCCTCGGAGACCAGCGGCTTCAGGCGGAACCGCCGCGCCGACTCATTGATGCGCGCCATGTGGCGATCCAGGTCGGGCGCAAGGCCATCGAAGGTCCTCGCGCCGTCGAACACCATCGAGCCCAGCCAGGCGGCGTGGGTGCGTGGCCCCATGATGGCGACGTTGCCCTCATGCCAATCGCCCTCGAAGAAGGTCCAGGTGGCCGAGTGCGGCAGGCGGGTGGCGACGGTGGGGCTCATGAGCTTGGACTTTGCATCGTTCATGCCGCGAAGTCTCCGGTCCCGCGCGGAGATGACAGGTCGGCCGGTCATGGTCGGGGGAACAAGCGCCGAGCTTGGCCGTTGCCGCTAGCGGGGCTCTCTTTGGGGGGCCGAGGTCGGGTCGTTCCATGCCGCTTGAGATCGCTGTCGGTCCGCAGAAGTTGGTGATCAACCAGGGCGACGGCTTCCTGGTCACCGAGCAGGACGGCCAGATCAACTGGCCGACGGAGCAGGGTTTCTACCACGCCGATACGCGGCTGATCTCGAGCTGGCAGATCTTCGCCGACGGCGTCCCCTGGGATCTGTTGAACGCTGGCAACACCGCCTACCACGCCGCGCGGATCTACCTGACCAATCAGCTCATCATCAGCGAGCAGGGCGACATCGCGCCCGGAACCCTCGGGCTGACGATCGGCCGCTGCCTCAGCGGCGGGCTGCATGAGGACCTCGACCTGGTGAACAATTCCGGCAAGCCGGTGCAGTTCAACCTCGAGATCGCCTCACGCAGCGACTTCGCCGACCTGTTCGAAGTCAAGTCGGGACGGATCGTCCGTCGCGGGCGGATCGTCAGCGACTGGAACCAGCGCAGCCACCGGCTGCGCACCCGTTACGAGAACGAGGACTTCCGCCGCGAGCTGATCATCACGGTGCGGCGGTTCGGCTCGCGGCCGGTCCTTGCCAACGGCCGGATCACCTTCGAGATCGAACTCGCCCCCGGGCAGGCCTGGCACGCCTGCGTGCTCTACGCCGTGTTCGACGGCGAGACCCGGATCGCCGCCCCGCGCGCCTGCATCGAGCACGCGCCGACATCGCGCCTCTCGCGGCGGCTCGTCCAATGGCAGGAACGATCGATGAAGGTCGCGACCGGCAACGAGGAATTCTACCGCTTCTACCACCAGGCGGTGGAGGATATGGCCGCGCTGCGTCTGCCGATCCACGGCACCGACCATATGGAGTTCGTGCCGGCCGCCGGCGTGCCGTGGTTTGTCGGTCTGTTCGGCCGCGACAGCCTGATTGTCTCGCTGCAGAACGCCATGGTCTACCCAGACTTCGCCCGCGGCGCGCTCGACGTGCTCGGCCGCTGGCAGGCGACGACCCGTGACGACTACCGCGACGCCGAGCCGGGCAAGATCATGCATGAGCTGCGCACCGGCGAACTCGCGCACTTCCGCCTCATCCCGCACACGCCCTACTACGGCACGGCGGACGCGACGCCGCTCTATCTGATCGTGCTGCACAGCGCCTGGCGCACCACCGGCGACAAGGGCCTGATCGAGCGTCATCTGGCGACGGCGGAGCGCTGCCTGGCCTGGATCGACGAATACGGCGATCGCGACGGCGACGGCTTCCAGGAATACCAGACTCGCTCGAAGGACGGTTACGAGAACCAGGGCTGGAAGGACGCCGGCGATGCGCTGGTCTATCCTGATGGCACGCTGGTAAAGGGCCCCAAGGCGCTTTGCGAGCTGCAGGGCTACGTCTACGACGCCTGGCAGCGCATGGCCGAGATCTTCGAAGCCATCGGCGATCCGGCGCGCGCGGCGGAGCTGAGGCGCAAGGCGGCTAAGCTGTTCAAGCGCTTCAACGAGGCGTTCTGGGACGAGGCCAGCGGCTTCTACGCCTTCTGCCTCGACGGCGAGAAGCGGCCGGTCCTGAGCGTCGCGTCCAATCCCGGCCACCTGCTGTGGTCTGGCATCGTGCCGACGGAGCGCGCCGGCCGGGTGGTCGAACGGCTGATGGCGCCGGACATGTGGAGCGGTTGGGGCATTCGCACGCTCTCGTCAGCGCACCCCGCCTACAATCCGCACTCCTACCAGAACGGCTCGGTCTGGCCGCACGACAATGGCTTCATCGCCCTGGGTTTCCGCCGCTACGGATTCGATCAGGAAGCGGCCCGGCTCTCTCGCGACGTCAGCGCAGCTGCCGGCTACTTCATGCAGCACCGCATGCCGGAACTCTACGCCGGCCTGAAGCGCGAGCCGACCAGCTTCCCGGTGCAGTACAAGGGCGCGAACGTGCCCCAGGCCTGGGCCGCGGGGTCGTGCTTCGCCCTTCTCGCCTCGCTGGTTGGCTTTCAGCCAGACGCGCCCAACCACAAGCTCTACCTGGACCCGGCCCTGCCCGCCTGGGTGCCCGATCTGCAGTTAAGAGACCTTCGCCTCGGCGCGAAGACGTTCGACATCCGTTTTTGGCGGGAGGGCGAAGCATCGCGCTGGGAAGTGACGCGCGGCGACGCCACGGCCGTCGAGACCCGCCCGTTCGCCCGCGGTCCCGGCATCTGGGCGCCGGCTTCCGCGCGGGCGGCGGAGTAGGCGTCCTCGGCCAGTTGCATTAATCGCGCGTCTGGCGAAGCTTGTTGAAGCCGGCTTGGGCTTGCAACGGGCGCCTGGTTGAAGTGACTGCCACGGCGAGCGACTCACGAGACCGTGTTCGCCGCACGTCGTTCTCCGCTTCCCTTGCCTACGCTGCGATGCACAATGCTCGAACAATTGGCGCCTCGCAGCACGGTTCAGTCAACGCTATGTGCCCCGCCAGCGACACTCGAGAATCGAGGCGATTGACATGCGACCGCTAAGCGCAGTGCCATCTGGACGGCAACGAGAAATAGTGGTTTAGGCACGCGTCCAGCGGGGGTTTTATGTCCGAAGGCGTTGTCGGCTCTCTGCGCGCTGGTCTGTCGGTCGACAGTCCGCGCGTGGCTGTAAGCCCCGCCCGCGACTACAGCGGCCAAGCTCGACATTTCCTGTTCATTTCTGCCCCATTTGGGCCATTCGCCCGGGAATTGGCCGACTATCTTCAAAACTACGGCGCCGCTTGTACGCGCGTTATTGTCAACGGCGGCGACGTGCTGGACTGGGGCCTGCGCGACGCGGCGCCCTATTTCGGCGCCGACAGCGGTTGGGCGGATTGGCTGCAGCGGCTGATCCAGCGTCGCCGCGTGACCGACATCATCACCTATGGCGACTCCAGTCCCTACTCGGTGAAGGCTCTGCTGCTTGGGAAGTCGCTCGGTCTGCGGCTGCATGTATTCGAGCAGGGGTATTTCCGGCCGGACTGGGTCACGCTCGAGCGCGCTGGCGTCAATGCCAACTCCCAGTTGCCCCGCGATCCGGTGTGGTATCGCCGTAACGCCGCGCGAATCGCGCCGCCGCAGGCGGCCAAAGTCGGACGAACCACGCCGGCCATGGTCGGTCGGATCCTCGGCTATCACACCGCGATGTACTTCGGGCTGCCGCTTTTCGCCCGTTTTCGAACCCCTTATCACTACTCTGCATTGTGGCAGGGGCTGGGACACTGCTGGAGGTTCGCCGCCCAGAGGCTCTCGAGCGACGGCCAGAAGCGGCGGCACCAGGCGCTAATCGAGTCCGGCCGCCCGCTGTACCTCGTGCTGCTTCAGCGTCCCGGCGACAGCCAGCTGTGGCGTCATTCCGACTTCGAGGGGGCCGAGGCATTCCTGGAGAAGGTGGTTGGAAGCTTCGCCGCCAATGCTCCGCCGGACGCGATGCTGCTGGTGCGGCCCCATCCGCTGGACCACGGGCTCGACGATCACGAACGGATCTTGGCGAAGCTCGCCCGCCGCGTCGGTATCACTGGCCGCGTGCACTTCGTCGACCATGGCAAGCTTCACGAGGTCCTGCCGGCGATGAGCGGGGCGGTATGCGTGAACTCCACGGCGGGGCTGGCCGCGGTGGAGTTCGGCTGCCCAACCGTAGTCCTGGGCCGCGCGCTCTACGACATGCCGGGCCTCACGCACCAGGGCGGGCTCGACACCTTCTGGCGCTCACCCGAAGCGCCCGACGACGACCTCTACATCGCGTTTCGCGACGTGATCATGGCGGCCACGCAGATCAACGGCGCCTACGCCACGCGGCGTGGCCGTGAGCTTGCGGTCCCCGAGGCGGCAGGGCGACTGCTGCGCGGCGACTCCGACGCTTGGGCGGCGCCTACGGCGTAGCAAGCCGGCCCAGAGCCAGCGCGAGGCGATCGAAGTGGCCCGCCCAGGTCGGGGCGGAATACGGCAGTCCGCGGCCACGGACGGCTGCCGCGCGCTCGACTGCGTTGATCCAGGCCGGTCCATCCAGGGGATCGATCAGAGTAGCGACCTGGCCGGCAAGTTCCCGATGGGCTGGAATGTCGGAGGCGACGACCGGGACGCCGAGCGCCAGCCCCTCGACAACAGGCAGGTCGAACCCCTCAGCCAAGGAGGGACTGAGCAAAGCGGCCGCGCCACCCACAAGCCGGGCCAGCTCGCGATCGCTGAGGTCGCTGACCTCGTGCACCAGGCGGATCACGGACTGCGACCGCTGGAGGTGGTCGATTACCGACTCGTTTTCCCAGCCGCGGCGGCCGACCAGCACGAGGCGCGGGGTCTCCGGACCCAGGCGCTCGAAGAGCCTGCGCCAGACAGCGAGCAAGAAGGCGACATTCTTGCGTGCTTCGAGCGTGCCCACGCAGACGAAATAGGGACGCGTCGGCGCCCATGGCTGCGAGGTGTCGAAGAACGCGGTCTCGATCCCCAGCGGCGCGACCTGCGTGGGCGGCGCCTCAAGGCCGTGGGCTTCGGCGTAGTCGGCAAGCTCGCGCGCCGTCGTCGCGGAGTTGGTGATCACCAGGCGCGCATAGCGGATGATCTCATCGATGCGACGCACGTGCCGCGCCTCGGCGGCTGGCGCGCAGTATTCAGGAAAGTTGATCGGGATGAGGTCGTGCACCATGACCACGGGCGCGACGCCGCGTTCGGCGAGGCGACCCAGCACCTGCGGCTGATCGAGCCCGGTGTGACTGACATTGAGGTAGATCGAGCCCGCGCTGGCCTGCACCGGCCGCAGATTCGCCAACGCGCGGCCGGCGATGTTGAGATGCCATCTGGCCCGCTCCGGCAGCTGCAGCGAAACGGGCGCGGCCCGCAGCGGCGTGGCGCGATCGGTTTCGGAGCACAGGGCTTGCTGCAGCGCGCCCCACGTCGCGCCGGGCTTGTCGCTGTCGTTGCGCTGCCTCGCGAACGCCTCGTTCTGGCGGATCGTCCGGTCCAGCATGCGCCTTGGCACGCCGATCAGCCGCCCGCCGATGGTCAGCACCGGCTGCAGCTCGATCTGCGGCTGGTCGAGCAGCCAACGGGCGTAGGCGACGACCACACGATCGATGCCCGTCGGCGAGAACCGGGAGCCGCGGATGAAGATGCGGCTGATGTCGAAGAGGACTCTGGTCATCGAGCTCAGACGAAGGGCCGGTAGGCATCGGCAAGTCGTTCCCGGTAGCGTTCGGGGCTGAACTTGGCGGCCTGCGCACGCCCGCGCACGCAGAGTTCGTCGCGCATCGCCT
>DATNIH010000070.1:0-3738 GCA_035604515.1 Caulobacteraceae bacterium
GTCGTCAACGCCAAGTCCCAGCGCGCCGGCCTCGCGGTGAAGGGCCTGACCACGACCGACGACGACGACCGCCTGGTCCCGGCGGTCCGCATCATTCGCCCGGAGAAGCGGAGCGTAGCGCCCCTGAAGGTCTATGAGGAATCGGCGTGGGAGCCGGTGGCTGAAGCGGTCTGGCGGGCGACATGGGACGCCGAGGTGGCGGGGGCGGATCCCTGGCATACCCGCCAACTGGTGCTCGTGACCGGGCTGCTCTTGCCGGTCTGGAGCAGCCTGCCGTCCAAGCAGACCAATGTTCGCCGCCTCAAGGCGCCGGACGGGCGGCGCTGGCTTGGCCGGGTTCTGGGTAGCGGCGAGATCCCTGGGCTGAAGATCGCCCTCGGCCTGACCGACACGGCTACAGCCGTGGGCAACGGCGAGGCTGCCGCCGAGATGGTGCTCACCGAGAACACCTCGATCGCGCTGGCGGGCGGCTTGTGGCTGCGCCGGGCGAAGGTGATGGACCGCTACCGGCTGGAGATCGTCGGAGCCGCCTCGCAGCGGTCGGTCTTCACCGTGCTTGGCTGCTTCGTTGAGATCATCAACTACGCCCCTCGCGTCTTCGTGCCGACGGACAAGCCCGAGGTGCTGACGGCGATCCTCGCCAAGTGGCCGGCCCAGACCATCCTTGCGGCTGCTGCATAGTGGCCAGATGGGAGCCGCGGGCGTCACCGCCCATGGCTCTTGCTCTGCAGCTGATCGGCCGCTGACCGAAAGGAGGAGGAAGGGCGCGAGCGGGCGAGCGCCTGGCATTTGGCCCGACGCCGACGGTCCGAGACTCCCATGCCCAAGCGTCCTCCTCATCCGCCGGCCAGGCGGCCCCGAACACCCGTCCCGACCGCCCAGACGCCCGACCTGTTCGGTCCCGCCCAGGGCGTGGGCGAGATGGCCGCCCGCTATGCTGGTCCCTCGCGCCATGGCGCCTCGGCCGAACTGCTCCGTGCAAGAGTCAGGGCTGGCGGACTGGACGGGCTCAACGACGCAGAGACGCTCGAACTGCTTCTCTCGCGATCGATGCCTGGCGGGGCCAAGGCCAACGCCGCAGCGCTTCTGGGCCGCTTCGGCTGCCTTCGCCGGGTCCTCGCCGCCGACCTTGCACCCCTGTCGGCGATCGTCGACGCCAGCGTCGCCCTCGACCTACAGCTCATCTTCGAAGCCACGCGCCGCCTCGCCGCGGCGGAGCTGCCTGCCCGCTTCGGCGTCTCCTCCTGGGCCGCGCTGTTCAGCTACCTGAAGCTCACCATGGCGCATTGCGAACGCGAGGCGTTCCGGGTGCTCTTCCTCGACAAGAAGAATCAGCTGGTCGCCGACGAGATCATGAACCAGGGCACCGTCGATCATGCGCCCGTCTATCCCCGCGAGGTCATGCGTCGGGCGCTGGAGCTCTCCGCCTCCGCCGTGATCCTGGTTCATAACCATCCATCAGGGGACCCGACGCCCTCTGCCGCCGACATTGACATGACGCGGAGGGTCGTCGAGGGCGGGAGGGCTCTGGGCATCGCGGTCCACGACCACGTCGTCGTCGGCCGCGCCGACGTCGCCAGCTTCAAGGCGCTGGGGCTGATGTAGCCATTTGGGGTCTCCGTCCGCAGCCGCACCGGGCGTTGGGAAAAGGGGGAGGAAGGGAGCTCGCCGGGCGAGCGAACCGGGATTTGGCCCGGCGCTGGCGGTCCCAAGGCTCCCCCATGTCCACCCATCCTCTCGAACCCATGATGAACGACATCATCGCGCGCATCGAACGCGGCGTGCCGCCCTGGCGGCAGGCCTGGGCGAACGGTGCCGACCCGACATCGCCCCTGCGGTCGGACGGCCTGCCGTTCACCGGCAGCAACGCCTGGCTCCTGTCCTTCGCCGGCGCGGTCCGCGGCTACACCTCGCCCTACTGGTTCACCTTTCGCCAGGCGCTGGCGATCGGCGCCCCGGTGATGAAGGGGGCGAGGAGCTCGATCGCCATCCTCTACAAGACCCGCGTGGTCGAGGACGGCGGGGCTTCCGGCGACCATGATGATCGCGGCGGCGAGGCCGAGGCCACGGTCCTGCGCTACCTGAAGAGCTACGCCGTGTTCAGCGCCCACCAGCTGACAGACTGCCCGGAGCGTTACCTGCAGGCGCCGAAGGTCGATCCCGCGGCCAGGCTGGCCGCGCGAAACGCCGTCCTCGACGCCATCCCGGCCGTGGTGGAGTTTGGCGGCAACCGGGCCTGCTATGTGCCCTCGCGCGATGTCATCTGCCTGCCGCCGCCCGAGCGGTTCGACACGATCGATGACTACCAGGCCACGCTTGCCCACGAGGCGGCGCATTGGAGCGGCGCGGCGCACCGCCTGAACCGGACCTTCGGCGAGCGGTTCGGCGACGAGGCCTACGCCTTCGAGGAGCTGGTGGCGGAGATTTCGGCCTGCGCGCTCGGGCTGCGCATCGGCCTGCGGCCCCAGCTGCTCGACGGCCACGCGGCCTATCTGGCGCATTGGGCGAAGATCCTGAAGGACCGTCCGAGCGCACTGCTGGAGGCCTCCGGCCATGCTCAGCGCGCCGTCGACCACCTGCTCGCCTACAGCCAGCCGGCTGCGTTGGCCGAGACCCTGGCGGCCTGAGTCAGGCACGCAGGCTTCGAGAGGGAAAGGCAGGGACCAGGCGGGTGCGCTCGCAAGGAGCGCGGACCCCAAAGGATCATCGCCATGTCCGACACCAGCTGGACCGACGCACGCGTCGGCGCTCTGAAGACGCTCTGGCTGGAGGGGCTCAGCGCCTCGCAAGTCGCCCACCAGCTTGGCGGCGTCACGCGCAACGCCGTCATCGGGAAGGTCCATCGTCTGGGCCTTTCCGGACGCGCCCCCGGCGTCTCCACGCCGCTCCCGAAGCGCGCGCCGCGACTCCACGTGGCTCGCGCGCCCGCGCCCCCTCGCCTCGCCGCCCGGCCCGAGGCCGTGATCGAAGCGCCCGATACCCCGGGGCTGGTGCTCGTTATGACTGGGCTCGGCGCCCACGTCTGCAAGTGGCCGATTGGCGACCCGTTGGCCGCCGACTTCAGTTTCTGCGGGCAGGCGGCCGACGGCGACGGTCCCTACTGCGGGACGCATGATCGCCGTGCCCACCAGCCGCGCCAGCTTGCGCCACTCGACCGCGACCCCGTGGTGCGGCGAGTCCTCGCTGGCCTGGCGGCATGAGGCGAGTTGGGCCGTGAACCCGTATCTCCAGCGGCGCGAGCTGCTGTGCCGGATGGAAGCCGCCCGACGACTGACCGAGCATCACCTCGCGCGGCTCCACGCCGAGGTCGAGCGTCAAGCTGAGGCGGCGGTCATCAGCATCCGGACGAAGAGGCGTCAGTTTGGGCGCCACGCCACGACCTGGACGCCCGCCGACGAGCGCGAATACGAACGCCAGCTCGTTCTCGGCCGAGAGGCGCGCGCTCCGGAAATCGAGGCCCTGAGCCGCAAGCTCCGCCGCCAGGCTGAGGCGATCGGCGGCTTCCGCGCCCGACACGGCTTCAATGCGCCCTGACGCCTGCCCACCGGTCCTCGGATCGGTGGGCTCGTCCGTGTACCGGTCTTCGATTCAGGATCGCCAGCAGACGGCGAGGCTATCGAGCCCGGAGTTTCGGCCACGGCCCGGCGGGGGATCGGGCGAAGGTTCCACGAGGGAGGCGTCCTGTCGCGGCGGCCCGAAGCCCTCTGGCTCTTGTGACCTCGCCACCGTCCGCCACCC
>DATNIH010000071.1:0-6197 GCA_035604515.1 Caulobacteraceae bacterium
CGGGGCCTCAATTCCAGTTCCCAATGCCCCAATGCAGTGTCATCCCGGCCGCAGCCGCGAAGCGGCGGAGAGCCGGGACCTACTTGTCGCCGGCGGGGAGAAGTAGGTCCCGGACGAGTCCGCTGCGCGGCTCTCCGGGATGACAGAGTATATTTATCTGAAGTTATGCGTGAAAATGCGGCCCTAAGGCTGCGGCGAGGGGGCTGTCGTCGTGGGCTGGTCGGCGCCGGGCGCCGCTGTGGGATAGGGCGGGATCGCGGGGTCGGTGGTCGTCGGCGCAGGCGCGGCAGGTGCGCCGCCGGCGTTCATCGTCGCATCGGCCGGGACGTTGGTGTCCGTCGTTGGAGAGGCTTGCGCGGCCGGTTCGGCTGCGGCGGGCGGCGGGGCGGTCGCATCGGCCGGCGGTGGCGCGGGCGGCGACGGATTGGTCTGCGTCGACGCCGGCGCGGCGTTGTAGTTCAGCGCCCGGCCGAACAGGATCGAGCGCTGGGTCAGCTCTTTGGCGTTGCTGTCGCAGCGGTCGGGCAGGGCCCAGAGCATCCAGGCGCGGGCCAGCTCGCGCCGCGGCCTGGCCTCGGCCACCGACCAGATCGCGCGCCCCTGCTTGATGGCGGCGACGCCGTCCTCCGAGATCGGGCGTGGGCTCGCCTTTTCGGCCTCGGTGACCGAGGCGCCGATCATCTTCAGCTCGACGCGGGCGGCGGCCATGTCGGACTGGTAGGGCTCGTCCTCAACCACCGGGGTGCCGAACATGTGGTCGATGTCACGCAGGTCCGGCTTCACCCGGTCATAGATGGTCAGGTACTCGTCGAGCGCGCCGTAGCACCAGGCCGACAGCTGGTAGCTGTCGGTCGGTGCGCCGGGCGGCAGCGGCTCGCCGCCGCTGGCGTCCGTGGTGGCGGGCGGCGCGTCGGACGGCGGAGCGGCGGCCGGCTGGGCGTCGGCCAGCAGCAGGGAAAGGGCAAGCGCGAGGGCGGTGATCATTGCGGGGTGGGGTCCTGGGCGGGGCGCGGGCGTCTCACGTCCTGCGACCGTAACCTCCGCCCCCCGGGGTCTCGATCTCGATAGCGTCGCCCGGCCGCACGGTGATCGAAAAGCAGCCTGGAAGCTCCTTTACCGCGCCCGACGCCTCGATCAACCTCTGACTTCCCGCCAGCGCCGGCGCGCCGCCGGCCAGGCCCTGAGGGGCGTGGTCGCGGCGGGTGGACAGCAGCGCCGCCTCCATCGGGGCGAGAAAGGTCAGCCGGCGCCGCGCGCCATCGCCGCCCGTATGGACGCCGTCTCCGCCCGAGCGGCGCCGCACTTCGAAGGTTTCGAGCCGCACCGGGAAGCGGCGCTCGAGGATTTCAGGATCGGTGAGGCGCGAGTTGGTCATGTGGGTGTGGACCGCGCTGGCGCCGGGCGCGTGCGCCGTCGCTCCGGCGCCGCCGCAGATGGTCTCGTAATACTGCCGTTCAGCGTCGCCGAAGGTGAAGTTGTTCATGCTGCCCTGGCTGTTCGCCATCACGCCCAGCGCCGCGAACAGCGCGTCGACCACGTGCTGGCTGGTCTCGACATTGCCGGCGACGACGGCTGCGGGGGGATGTGGGTTCAGCATCGAGCCGTCGGGCACGATGATCTTCAGCGGCGTCAGGCAGCCGGCGTTGAGCGGGATGTCGTCGTCGACCAGGCAGCGGAACACGTACAGCGCCGCGGCGTCGACCACCGAAGCCGGGGCGTTGAAGTTGGAGCTGAGCTGGGCGCTGGACCCGGTGAAGTCGAGCACGGCCTCGCCGCGCGCCGCATCGACGCTGGCGCGGACCACGATCTCGCCGCCGCCATCCATCGGGACGTGCGCTTGGCCGTCCTTCAGCACGCCGATGGCCCGGCGCACCGATGCTTCGGCGTTGGCCTGGACGAAGCCCATGTAGCGCGCGACCTCGTCGCCGCCGTGCCGCTCGATCAGCGCCGCCACCGCCGTCGCGCCGGCCTGGCAGGCGGCGATCTGGGCCTTGAGGTCGGCGACGTTGCGGTCCGGCGCCCGGGCGGGCCATTGGCCGGACGCGAGCGCGGCGCGGGTCTCGGCCTCGAGGAAGTCGCCGCCGCGCATGATCGGCAGCGCGTCCAGCATCACGCCTTCCTCGTCGATGGTGTGCGAGAACGGCGGCATCGAGCCGGGCTGGATGCCGCCGACGTCGGCGTGGTGGCCCCGGGCGGCGACGAAGAACGCCGGCTGCTCGCCTTCGGCAAACACCGGCATCACCACGGTGATGTCCGGCAGGTGGGTGCCGCCGGCGTAGGGACTGTTGAGCGCGAACGCCTCGCCCGGCTTCAGCACCGGATGGCGCGCCCGCACCGCGCGCACGCTGGCGCCCATCGAGCCCAGGTGCACCGGCATGTGCGGGGCGTTGGCGACCAGGCCGCCGCCCGCGTCGAACAGGGCGCAGGAGAAGTCCAGCCGCTCCTTGATGTTCACCGAGTGCGCCGTGCGCTCCAGCGCCGCCCCCATCGCCTCGGCGATGCCCATGAAGCGGCGGTTGTAGAGCTCGAGGGTGACGGGGTCGGCGGTGTCAGTCGAAGCGGTCGACGCCGTGTTTGCCTCGCTGGTTCGGACAAGCCGGATCAGGCCGTCAGGTTCAGTGGTCGCTACCCAGCCCGTAGCGACCCAGACCTGGGTGTCGGCCCGCGTGATCAAACCCCCTCCCCCTCGAGGGGAGGGGGCAGGGGGTGGGGGGCCGGTTCGACTGGGCTGAGCGTCGCCGGCAAGCGCGGTTGAATGTTGAGAGAGCCCCCCACCCCCGGCCCCTCCCCTCGTGGGGGAGGGGGACTGCATGGCTTCCACCTCGACGCTGGCGATCAGGATCGGGCGCTGCGGTTCGACGAAGCCGAACAGGCGGCGGTGGGCGGCTTCGAACGCCGCCTTGGTCGCGGTCAGATCGCTGACGGGCGTGGGCAACGCCGCGTCGGCGCCATCGTAGCCGAGATAGAGCCGCCGCTCGCAGCCGCCGGCGTCCGCGCCTTGCTCGGCAAGGCCGGCCATCGCGTCTGCCGCCAGGCGATCCGCCAGCGCCCTCGCCGCCGCCAGACCGCCATCGTCCAACACCCGGCCCAGTCCCGCCGCCTTCACCACCCGCATCCGCGCCCGGCCGATGCCCCAGGCGGAGAGCACGCTGGCGTAGGCGGGCGACAGCACCTCGCCGATCCCCAGCGCTTCGGCGACCTGGCACGCCACCTGACCGGCCGCGCCGCCGAACGCCACCAGCGCGTGTTCGCGCGGATCGAAGCCGCGCTCGGTGGAGATGCGCCGGATCGCGCCGGCCATCTGCTCGACCGCGACGGCCAAGAACCCCTCGGCGGCGGCCTCGACGCTGGGCGCGCCCATCGCCGCGGCCAGTTCGCCGAGCCTGGCGCGCGCCGCCGCGACGTCCAGCGGACTGTCGCCGCCCGGTCCGAACACCTGCGGAAACGCGCCCGGGTCGAGCCGGCCCAGAACCAGATTGGCGTCGGTCACCGTCGGCGGGCCGCCGCGGCCGTAGCAGGCGGGGCCGGGATCGGCGCCGGCGCTGGCGGGGCCGACCCGGGCGCGCAGGCCGTCGAAGGCGAGGATCGAGCCGCCGCCGGCGGCCACGGTCTCCACGTCCAGCATCGGCGCGCGCACCCTGACGCCGGCGACCCGCGCCGTGTCGCGCCGCTCCAGGGCGCCGGCGTAGCGGCAGACGTCGGTCGAGGTGCCGCCCATGTCGAAGCCGAGCACCGGCCTTGCCTCGGCGACGCCGGCGACACCGACCACGCCGCCGGCCGGACCGGACACCAGCGCGTCGCGGCCGCGGAAGGCGCCGGCCCGCACCAGCGCCCCACCCGAGGTCATGAAGAACAGCGGCGCGCCGGCGAGCGCCGCCTCCAGCCGGGTCACATAGGCCGCCAGCACCGGCGTCAGATAGGCGTCGACCACGGTGGTCTCGGCGCGCGGCAGGAAGCGGGGCAGGGGCGAAACGTCGCTGCTCAGCGAGACGAAACGGAACCCGGCCCGCCGCGCCAGCTCGCCGGCGCGCCGCTCATGTTCGGGGTTGAGGTCGGCGTGCAGGAAGGCGATCGCGACGCTCTCGAAGCCGTCACCCGCCGCCTTGCCCAGCGCCTCGGCGAGGGCCGTCTCGTCCAGCGGCTTGATCACCGCGCCGACCGAGTCCAGCCGCTCGTCCGCCTCGATCACGCCGGCGTAGAGCGGCGCGGGCTTGTCGATGTCGAGCACGAACAGCGAGGGCCGCGCCTGGTCGCCGATTTCCAGGGCGTCGGCGAAACCGCGGGTGGTGACGAACAACGTCCGGGCGCCCTTGCGCTCCAGCAGTGCGTTGGTGGCGACCGTCGTGCCGAGCTTGATCGCAGCCACGCGCCCGGCCGGGAACGGCGCGCCGGCCGCAACCGCCATCAGCCGCCGCATCGCCTCGACCCCAGCGTCCTCGTAGGCGGCGGAGACCGAGAGCAGCTTGGCGCTGGTTTCAACGCCGTCCGGCGCGCGGGCGATCACGTCGGTGAAGGTGCCCCCGCGGTCGATCCAGAACTCCCAGCCGCCCAGAAGACCCTCCTGCGGCCAATTGACCATGCCCGATTGAACCTTCCGGCTTTCGGCGCCCTTCTAGCAGGCAACGCCTAGTTTCTGTCGCATCTTCAGTTGACGTTCACCCCTGCAGGTCTGAACTATTCGGTCTGACGTACGAGGAGCCGATGCCGGGAGTCGCGCGCTATCAGATGTGGGGACCGTTTCGCGGCCTGGCGTGGCTGGGCGCGGCGATCGCCTGGGCGGCCGCGGCGGCGATCGCCGCGGTGCTGGCGATCTTCTTCGCCGCCACCGTGGTCGTGATCGCGCTGATGGCCGGCGTCTTGCTGTTCCTCGCCGGCGCCGCGATGCGCGCCCGCCGTACGGTGCGGCCTCCCACCGACCCCGACCTGATCGAGGCGCGGCACATCGGCGGCCACTCCTGGGTCGCCTACGGCTGGGACGGCCGGCGCTAGCGGCGGTTCCCCAGGGGCTTCCGCCAAGACAGCCTTGCTCTTCGTCGCGCCGGCTCGCTAGATCGCTGCCAAGCAAACGCGTGGGAGAATGAGCGCATGATCGGCATCGTCGCGACCTTGAAGATCCAGGACGGCAAGAACGCCGAGTTCGAAGCCGGCTTCAAAGAGGCCATGGCCGCCGTGCGCGCCAACGAGCCTGGCAACCTGTTCTACGAACTGGTGAAGAGCCGCACCGATCCGACCACCTACAAGGTGATGGAAGGCTACAAGGACGAGGCCGCCATCGCCGCGCACCGCGACAGCGATCACTACAAGGCGCTCGGCCCCAAGATCGGCCCCTGCATGGCCGGCCGCCCGGAGATCGAGCTGCTCGACGGGGTGTGAGGGCGCGCCTTCTTTTCCCAATACGTTTATCCCAGCACGGTCATCACCGGGCGGAGGTCCCGGCGATCCATGAACACCGCCCGGCGGGTGGCCGTGCTCGGCACGGCCACGGCTTAGACCGCGTGCTTGGATGGCCGGGATTTACGCCCGGCCATGACCGGAGGTTGGCGGGGGCATGTCAGCGTCCGAACTTCTGGAACTTGATCCGTTTGGGGATCAGGCTGTCGGCGCCGAGGCGGCGTTTCTTGTCTTCCTCGTAAGCTTCGAAGTTGCCCTCGAACCACTCGACGTGGCTGTCGCCTTCGAAGGCGAGGATGTGGGTGCACAGGCGGTCGAGGAACCAGCGGTCGTGGCTGATCACCACCGCGCAGCCGGCGAACTGCTCCAGGGCGTCTTCCAGGTTCTGCAAGGTCTCGATGTCGAGGTCGTTGGTCGGCTCGTCGAGCAGGATGACGTTGCCGCCCTCGGTCAGGGTCTTGGCCAGGTGCACGCGGTTGCGCTCGCCGCCTGAGAGCTGCCCGACCTTCTTCTGCTGGTCGCCACCCTTGAAGTTGAACGAGCCGACGTAGGAGCGGGTGTTGATCTCGCGATTGCCGACCTTGAGCACGTCCAGTCCGCTGGAGATCTCCTGCCAGACCGTCTTGGCCGGATCGAGCGCGCCGCGGCTCTGGTCGACGTAGGAAAGCTTCACGGTCTCACCCAGGCGGATCGAACCGGCGTCCGGCGTCTCCTGGCCCGTGATCATGCGGAACAGCGTCGACTTGCCCGCGCCGTTGGGCCCGATCACGCCGACGATGCCGTTGGGCGGCAGCCGGAAGGTGAGG
>DATNIH010000072.1:0-20703 GCA_035604515.1 Caulobacteraceae bacterium
CCCGCTCGCCGGTTATCGCTGGAGCAGCTCGGCCAAGCCCAAGGCGGTCGTGCAGCTGGCGCACGGCGCCGGCGAGCACGCGATGCGCTATTTCGAGCGGCTCAGCCCCCTCATCGAGGGCGGCTACGTCGTCTACGCCGCCGACCACCGCGGCCACGGCATGACCTCGGGCATGACCAGCCTCGGCGACTTCGGTCCGGGCGGCGCACCGGCGGCGGTGGACGACATGGCGGTGCTGGCCAGACTGATCCGCGAGCGGGAAGGCGCGCTGCCGCTGGTGCTGTTCGGCCACTCGATGGGGGCGATGTTCGCCCAGGCCTGGCTGCTAGAGCACTCGGCGCTGATCGACGCCCTGGTGCTCTCCGGCACCGCCGGTCCCGCGCCGATCCGCACCGAGGGTCTGAACGAGGGGCTGCGGCCGCAGCGCACGTCGTACGACTGGCTCTCGCGCGATGCGGCCGAGGTCGACAAGTACATCGCCGATCCGTTCTGCGGCATCCGCTTCACGCCGGAGTCGCAGGCCTCGTTCGTCAGCCTGCGCGAGCGCCGCATGGACGCCGAGGCGCTGGCGAACGTGAAACAGGGCCTGCCGGTCTACATTTTCGTCGGCGACGCCGACCCGATCAACGCCAAGCTCGAACGCCTGACGCCGCTGGTCGACGCCTACAAGGCCGCCGGCCTGGCGGTGACGCTGAAGGTCTATCCTGGCGGCCGCCATGAGATGCTCAACGAAACCAACCGCACCCAGGTGGTGGCCGACCTGAAGGCCTGGCTGGATCAAAACGTCCCCCCTCCCACTTGAGGGGAGGGGGCCAGGGGGTGGGGGTCTGCCGCGAGCGTGCGCTGCTCCGATCGACACGGCGCTAACCTCGGATTTGCTGGAGGAAGCCCCCCACCCCTACCCCTCCCCTCGTGGGGGAGGGGTATTTCGCCAACCACCAAAATACCGCTTGCGTCGGCTTTGAATTTCGGTATTTTGCTTCTTAGCGAAATACGGAACATACATGTCTGAAGTCTACCGAGCCCTGGCCGATCCAAGCCGACGCAAGATCCTCCAGCTCCTGCGAGAGAAGGAGATGACCGCCGGCGAGATCGCCAGCCACTTCGATCTCGCCAAGCCCACCCTCTCGGGACACTTCGCGGTGCTGCGCGAGGCGGGGCTGGTGGCGCCGGAGAAGGTCGGGACCACCATCACCTACCGGCTCAACGTGTCGGTGCTGGAGGAAGCTCTGCTGGCGCTGATGGACGGCTTCAAGCTGGGCCAATCGAAGGAGAAGCTGCCATGAACCTCGGCCGCCCCATGCTCTACGCCGGCATCCTGACCGCGGCGAGCTTCGCCATCGGCGCCTGGGCCTACGTTATCCTGCCGCCTGACGGGACCATCGCGATCAGCTGGCACGGCTTCGACGGCGCGGCGCACAGCGCCGTACCGAAGCTGGTCGGCCTCGCGATCATGCCACTGGTGGCGCTGGTGGTGACTGCCAGCCTCTCGCTGGCGCCGCTGCGGGCGCGCAATCTCAAGGGACTCGTGGCTTCGGCCGGGTCCTACGGACTACTGCTGATCAGCCTCGCCGCGCTCTTCTTGGTCACGCAGGGGGCGCTGGTCGAGCGGGCGCTCAACCCCGACTTCGACGTGCTGCGCTGGGTGTTCATGGCCTCCGCCGCGCTGCTCGTGCTGATCGGCAACACGCTGGGCAAGGTGCGCCACAACGACGTCTTTGGCGTGCGCACCCCCTGGACCCTGGCCGACCCGCGGGTGTGGGACAAGACCCAGCGCTTCACCGGTCGGCTGATGGTTGTCGGCGCGCTGATCCTCGCCGCCTTCGCCGGCTTCCTTCCCGACCACGCGCTGCTGATCGCGACCTTGGTCGCGGTCGCCGCCGGCCCTTACATCGCCGGCGCCGCCTATTCCCGAGCGATCGCCAAAGAGACTGCGGCGGGCTGAGCGCCCGCCCCTATCCACGCGTTCTACCCCGACCGCCTCAGTAGCTACCTCAACGCACTCAAGGGAGATTGCGCCATGAAGACGCTTGTCCAGAACTCCGGCCTGATCGCGCTGGCCGCGCTGACCGCCCTCGGCATCACCGCCGTCGGCCAGGGCCTTTGGGGGGTCATGGCGATAGTCAACGTCGCCCTCACCCCGGCCATCCCCTGGGCCGCGCCGGTCATGGCGCTGGTGCTGGCCGGCCTCGTCCTGTTCCTCACCGGCCGCGCGGGCCCGGCCTGGGGCGCCGCGCGCCGCCGCACCATGGTTCCCCTGGCGCGGGTTTCCGGCAAGGTCTGGCTCTGGTCGCTGATCGGCGGCGGCGCCGGGGTGATCGCGCTCGCGGCGCTGTGGACGGTGATGGCCTCGATCGTGCGCGTGCCGCCGAATCTCTTACCCGACACGCGCGGAATTCCGCTGTGGACCGGCGTGCCGCTGCTGCTGGTCGCGATCGCCGCGGCCCCGCTGACCGAGGAGATCGCCTTCCGCGGTTACGCCATGACCCTGCTGCGACGCCGGTTCGGACCGATCGCCGCGCTGGTCATCGCCTCGACCCTGTTCGCTTGCGCCCACCTGACCCAGGGGCTCTCGGCGCCGAAGCTGATCGTCTACGAGCTGGTCGGCCTCGGGCTCGGCTTCACCGCCCTGCGCGCCGGCTCGCTCTTGCCGGCGATGGTCGTGCACTCGTTAGGCGACTTCGTCTTCTTCACCACGGTCTGGAGCCATGACGCCGGCCGGCGGCTGATCGGCGAGGCCGGCGCGGACGGCTGGTTCTTCGCCAACGTCGCCATGCTCGTCGTCTTCACGCCGCTCTGCATCTTCGGCATGCGCCAGCTGGGCAGGGTCACATCGGACCGCCCGATCGTCGGCCGTGGACCACCGGCCGGCGCCCTCGCTGCCGCCTGAACGCACATTTCCACCCAAGCTTGGGCGGCGGCCGGACATTCCGGCCGCCGCTCGCTATATAGCCTTCGACCATGCCGCCTCGCCTGCGCCCGACTCGAATCGAATATGTCGTCGACGGCGTGCGGCTGCGGAGCCTACTCTCGTCCGCCGCGCTCGACGCCATCGGCGACGAGGCCGAGCAGCGCCGTCGCGCGATCGAGATCCTCAAGGGCGCGCTGTTCCGCGGGCGCATGATCGCCAAGGAGCGGCTGGAGAACGGCGCCAGCGGCCTGGAGACCGCGCGCCTGCTGGCCGCGGTCACCGACGAGGTGATCACCGCGCTCTACGACTTCACCACCACCCACGTGTTCCGCGCCCGCAATCCAACCGAGGGCGAGCGGCTGGCGCTGCTGGCGGTGGGCGGCTACGGCCGCGGCGCGCTGGCGCCGTTCTCCGACATCGACCTGCTGTTCCTGCGCCCCTACAAACAGACCGCCCACGTCGAGAGCGTGATCGAGTTCATGCTCTACGCGCTGTGGGATCTCGGCTTCAAAGTCGGCCACGCCTCGCGCACCGTCGACGAATGCGTGCGGCTGTCGCGCCAGGACATCACCATCCGCACCTCGATCCTCGAGGCGCGGCGGCTGACCGGCGACGAGGCGCTGGCGCATCAACTGACCAAGCGTTTCCGCGACGAGGTGGTGAAGGGGACCGGGGCCGAGTTCGTCGCCGCCAAGCTGAGGGAGCGCGACGAGCGCCACGCCAGGGCCGGCGCCAGCCGCTTCATGGTCGAGCCGAACGTCAAGGAGGGCAAGGGCGGCCTGCGCGACCTGCACACCCTGTTCTGGATCGCCCGCTACCTGCACCCGGCCGACAGCCTCGACGCGCTGCTGAAGCTCGACATGTTCCAGGGCCGCGAGGTGCGCGCCTTCATCCGCGCGTTCGACTTCCTCGAGGCGGTGCGCGCGCACCTCCACTTCGCCACCGGCCGACCCGAGGAGCGGATCAGCTTCGACCTGCAGCCCGAGATCGCCCGGCGCATGGGCTACGCCGACCGGGTGCGGTCCGACGGCGACCAGACCCCGGCGGTCGAGCGCTTCATGCGCCGCTATTTCCTGATCGCCCGCGAGGTCGGCGCGCTGACCCGCGTGTTCACCGCCAAGCTGGAGGCCGAGCATCTGAAGGCGGCGCCCCGGGGCCTCTCGCGTTTCCTCACCGCCCGTCCGCCGCGGCGCCAGCCGCTGGAGGAGCCCGGCTTCCACATCGACGGCGGCCGGCTCTCGGTCGACGGCCCGCAGACTTTCGAGTCCGATCCGGCCAACCTGATCCGCCTGTTCCAGCTGGCCGATCAGCGCGACCTCGACCTGCACCCCGACGCCTTCACCGCCGCCACCCGGACGTTGAACCTGATCAGCTCCAAGGTGCGGCGCGATCCGGCCACCGCGAAGCTCTTCCTCGACGTTCTGGCCCGCGGCCGCGATCCGCGCCGGACGCTGGAGCTGATGAACGAGGCCGGGGTGCTGGGCCGCTACATCCCCGAGTTCGGGCGCATCGTCGCCCAGATGCAGTTCAACATGTACCACTCCTACACGGTCGACGAGCACACGCTGCGCGCCGTGGGCGTGATCGCCGACATCGCCGCCGGCCGCTTCGCCGAGGACCATCCGCTCTCGACCGCGATCATGCCGCTGATCGAGGACCGCGAGGCGCTGTTCCTGGCCATGCTGCTGCACGATACCGGCAAGGGCGGCGTGGGCGGACAGGAGAAGGCCGGCGCGCGGGCGGCGCGGCAGGCCTGCGAGCGCATGGGCCTCGAGCGCTCCAAGATCGAGCTGATCGCCTGGATCGTCGAGCACCACCTGGTGATGAGCGACTTCGCCCAAAAGCGCGACGTCACCGATCCGGCGACCGTCGCCGCCTTCGCCCGCGTGGTCGAAAATCCCGAGCGCCTGCGGCTGCTGCTGGTGCTCACCGTCGCCGACATCCGCGCGGTTGGTCCTGGCGTCTGGAACGGCTGGAAGGGCCAGCTGATGCGCGAGCTCTACGGCGCGACCGAGACGCTGTTCCGCGGCGGGCGAATGTCGGACGCGACCGGCGTGGCCCGCCGGCGGCTGGAGGCGATCGCCTACGACGGCCGCACCGCCCTCGTCGCCGCCGACCCCGAGGCCCGCACCTGGGCGACGGCGATGGAGGACGCCTATTTCGCCGCCTTCACCGCCGCCGAACAGATGGCGCATTTCGCCCTGGCCCGCGAGGCCGAGCACCACGGCGGCGCCTCCGCCGAGGCCAGGATCGCCGCCGACCGCAACGTCGCCGAGGTGCTGGTCGCGGCGAAGGACCGCGAGGGCCTGTTCGCCGACCTGGCGCAGGCCTTCGCCAGCCTCGGCGGCAACGTCGTCGGCGCGCGCATCTTCACCTCCTCGCGCGGCGAGGCGCTCGACGCCTTCTACGTGCAGAACGTGGCCGGCCAGCCGTTCGGCCACGAGAGCCCGCGCACCCTGGCGCGGCTGGTTGAGGCGCTGGAGGCGGCGGCGCTCGGCCGCCCGCCCGAGCTGGCGCCGCGCAAGGCCGCGGATCTGACCCGGACCGCGGCCTTCGCCATCGCCCCGGCTGTCACCATCGACAACGACGCCTCGGCCGACGCGACGGTGATCGAGGTCTCCGGCCGCGACCGGCCGGGCCTGCTGGCGGCGCTGGCGCGGATCCTGGCCGAGGCCGAGCTGTCGATCCAGTCGGCGCACATCGACAACTACGGCGAACGCGCCGTCGACGCCTTCTATGTTGTGACCCGCAAGGGCAAGCTCACCGAGCCTCAGCGCACCGCCGCCGTCCGCGCCCGCCTGCTGGAGGCCCTGGAAGACGCCGAATCCGCCGCCGCCCGGCCCCGGCTGGAGCGCGCCCGGGCGTCCGCGGCGCGTTGAAGCTTGGCCGCGCCGTCGCCTTGACCCTGCCCAGACCCCGGCCGACAACGCCAGCGTGACGACCACCGAATCACCGATCGACGGACCGCTGGCCGCCGAGCCGCCCGCGCCTCCGAAACCTGTCAGTGACGAGCCGGACGCCCGGCGCAGCGCGGGCGTCGTCGGCATCGCGGTCATGGGCTCGCGCGTGTTCGGCCTTGGCCGCGAACTGGTGTTCACCTCCATGTTCGGAGCCGGCAAGGTGCTGGACGCCTATTACGGCGCGTTCCAGATTCCGAACCTGCTGCGCGATCTCTTTGCGGAGGGTTCGCTCTCAACAGCGTTCACGGCCCTCTTCGCCCGCACCTGGGACCGCGAGGGCGATGAACCGGCCTGGAAGCTGGCCAACCTGACGCTGAGCGCGATGATCTTCATCATCGGCCTGGTGTCGATCGTCGCCATCGCGGCCGCTCCGCTGATCGTCGAGGCGACCAACTTCGGCTTCCACAACGTCCCAGGGAAGTTCGAGCTCACCGTCAGCCTGACCCGGGTGATGTTCCCGTTCATCCTGTTCGTCTCGCTGGCGGCGGCCGTGATGGGGATGCTCAACGCCCGCTTCATCTTCGGCGTCCCGGCCTCGGCCTCGACCGTGTTCAACATCGTCTCGGTGATCGCCGGCGTCGGGCTCGCGTTCCTGTTCGACGAAAAAGCCAGGGCCACCTGGCCGCATCCGGTGTTCGGCGTCGCGTCGGCGTACGGCGTCAGCCTCGGCGTGCTGCTGGGCGGCGTGGCGCAGCTCGGCATGCAGCTGCCGGCGTTGTTCAAGCTCGGCTTCCGCTTCCGCTGGCGCCTGGAGCTGGGCAATCCGCGGCTGCGCGAGCTGTGGGCGCTGATGTGGCCCAGCGTGATCGCCGGCGCCGCGGTGCAGGTGAACGTGGTGGTCAACGGGATGTTCGCCTCGGAGTTCGACGGCGGCCGCTCTTGGCTGAACTGCGCCTTCCGCCTGATGCAGTTCCCGATCGGCCTCTTCGGAGTCTCGCTGGCGACGGTCACGCTGCCGGCGGTGGCGCGCAGGTTTGCTCGCGACGATATGGGCGCCTTCGGGCGCACCGTGCGCAGTTCGATGCGGCTGACGCTGTTTCTCAGCGTTCCGGCGGCGGTGGGACTGGCCGCGCTCGCCAGGCCGATCATCGGCCTGATCTACCAGCACGGCCATTTCAGCGCCCGCGACACCAACGAGACCGCGCTCGTGCTGCAAGCCTACGCGCTGGGGCTCGCCGGGTACGCGGCGATCAAGGTGCTGACGCCATGCTTCTACGCGCTCAACCTGCCGCGAACCCCGCTGCGGATCAGCCTGATCGCGATCGGCGTCAACCTGGCGCTCAACCTCGCCAACGCCAACTTCCTGGGCTTCGGGGTCGCCGGCCTGGCGGTGGCGACCTCCTGCGTCGCGCTGGCCAACTTCGGCCAGCTCTGCGCGGCGCTCAGCCGGCAAGTCGACTTCGGCGGCCTCGGTGAGTGGGCCGGCTTCCTGCTGCGGATCGGTCTGGCCGCGGCGGCCTGCGGCGCCGCGGCCTGGGGCGTCTACCACCTCGCGGAGACGCGCCTGCCCGCCGGCACGCTGCGGGTCCTGGCGCTGATGGCGGCGATCGGCATCGCGGTCGCGATCTACGCCGCCGTCGCCTTCGCGCTGCGGATTCGCGAGACGACGGAATTCATCGCCGTCGTCAGCCGGCGGCTGTCGCGCCGTCGGGCCAGGGCGGCGTGACTTGCCGCGGCGGTCGGGACCCTCTAAGTCCGCGGCATGGCATACCCCGCGAAACTGAATTGGCGATGGCGCCGGTCACTCGCTGAGTGATCCGCTGCGGCGCGGCCCTCGCGCCGATCCCCCAATTTTGCGAAAAGCCCTGCAATGACCGATCCCAAACCCGTCGCCTACGCCGGCCCCAAACGCGTGTTCAGCGGTGTGCAGCCCTCCGGCGACCTGCACCTCGGCAACTACCTCGGCGCCCTGGTGAAGTTCGTCGCGCTGCAGGACCAGGCCGAATGCCTCTACTGCGTGGTCGACCAGCACGCGATCACCCAATGGCAGGAGCCGGCCCGGCTCACCGCCCAGACCCGCGAGATCGCCGCGGCCTACCTCGCCGCCGGGGTCGACCCGGCCAAGGCGATCATCTTCCCGCAGTCGGCGGTGCCGGCGCACGCCGAGCTGGCCTGGATCTTCCAGTGCGTGGCCCGGGTCGGCTGGATGGACCGGATGACCCAGTTCAAGGACAAGGTCGGCAAGAACAAGGAGCGGGCCAGCGTCGGGCTCTATACCTACCCGGTGCTGCAGGCTGCCGACATCCTGCTCTACAAGGCCACCCACGTGCCGGTCGGCGAGGACCAGAAGCAGCACCTGGAGCTGACGCGCGACATCGCCGCCAAGTTCAACCACGACTTCGGCGTGCCGGGGTTCTTCCCCCTGACCGAGTCGGTGATCGAGACCGACGCCGGCGCGCGGCTGATCATGTCGCTGCGCGACGGCAAGGTGAAGATGTCGAAGTCGGATCCGTCCGACCAGTCGCGGATCAATCTCACCGACGACGCCGACACCATCGCGGGTAAGATTCGCCGCGCCAAGACCGATCCCGACCCGCTGCCGGACACCCTCGAGGGCCTGGAAGGCCGGCCTGAGGCGGACAACCTGGTCGGCATCTTCGCCGCCCTGGCCGACCAGCCGAAGGCGCACGTGCTGAAGACCTTCGGCGGCCAGGGCTTCGGCCAGAACTTCAAGCCGGCGCTGACCGACCTCCTGATCGCCCGCCTCGCCCCAGTGACCTCCCGCATGCGCGGCCTGATGGCCGATCCCGGCCAGATCGACGGCGTGCTGGCCGAGGGCGCCGAGAAGGCCCGCGCCCTGGCCGAACCGGTCCTCGCCGAGACCAAGAAGATCGTCGGCTTCTGGCCGGGGTAGGGGGTTCCGGGGACAGGATACCTATCCCATTGCCTCATCCTCGAAGTCCGCGTGGGGATAGGTTATCCTGTCCCCGGAACCTCCTCAGAACCCCATCGCGCCCTTGTACTCCGCCAGATGGCTCTCCCAGAGGCCGACGTAGTTCACCAGCTGCGCCGGCGTCAGGCCCGCTTCGGCGTCGACGTCCATCTCGCAGTAGGGATCGTTGACCTTGTCGAGCCAGGTCTTGAGGAAGCGCTTGTCGCGGTTCCAGCTGTTGACCTTGTCGAGCGGCTCGCCGCCATCGACGTGGAAGGCCGACTGGAAGGTGATCGACTCGCAGCGCGTGGTGTGGTCGCAGCCGTAGAAGAAGACGGTGAGATGGACATCGTCGATGGTGCTGGTGACCTTCGGATCACCGTCGTCGTCCGTGCCCACCGTGGCGGGATGCCCTTTGGCCTCGATCGCCCGGGCGACCTCGCCGGCGGTGATGGCGGCGTGGGTGGGCAAGGGGCCCATGGCGGCCCCCATCGCAACGACGACTGCGGCCGCAAGACCCGGTAGCTTGCCCATGGTGATCCTCCTCAAAGGCCAGGCTTGATAGAGCCCCGGCCAGGCGGGCGGAGCAAGGGAGTTCCGGGGACAGGATACCGATCCCGTCACCTCATTCCGAGATCAGCTCGGAGATCGGTATCCTGTCCCCGGAACCCGGCCCAGCTTGCGTGGGACCCTCGATCGGCCCATCTACGGCCTCAGGAGGCGCTATGTTCATCCAGACCGAAGCCACGCCGAACCCCGAGGTGCTGAAGTTCCTGCCCGGCCGCGCGCTGCTGCCCGGCGCCTCGCGGGAGTTCACCACCCAGGCCGAGGCGGCCGCCTCGCCGCTGGCCCGCGCGCTGTTCGGCCTCGAGGGCGTGACGCGGGTCTACTTCGGCGACGACTTCCTGACCGTGATGAAGGACCCCGACCGAGAGTGGGCCTACCTGAAGGCCCCGATCCTGGCCGAGATCATGGACCACTTCACCTCCGGCGCCGCCCTGATCGAGGGCGATGAAGTGCTCGCCGACGAGCAGGTCTACGAGGGTGAGACCGCCCTGGTGGTGGCCGAGATCAAGGAGCTGATCGACACCCGCATCCGCCCGGCCGTGGCCCAGGACGGCGGCGACATCATGTTCTCGCGCTTCGAGCCCGCGACCGGCGTGGTCTGGCTCAACATGCGCGGCGCCTGCTCCAGCTGCCCGTCGTCGGCGGCGACGCTGAAGAGCGGCGTCGAGAACCTGCTGCGCCACTACGTGCCCGAAGTGACGCGGGTGGAGCAGACGCTCTGACGGCGCCGGCGGCGGCGAAACTCCTCGTCGTCGATACCTGCCTCGCCGCCTGCCAGGTCGGCGTCTTCGAGGGCGAGCGGCTGATCTTCGGTCTCTCCGAGCCGATGGAGCGCGGCCACCAGGAGCGGCTGGCGCCAATGGCGGCCGAGGTGATGGCCGAGGCGAGTCTGAGCTTTTCCGACCTGGACAAGATCGTCGTGACGGTCGGTCCGGGCTCGTTCACCGGCCTGCGGGTCGGCCTCGCCTTCGCCAAGGGACTGCAATTGGCCACCAGTGCGCCGTTGGCCGGAATCGGCGCGCTGGCGGCGCTGGCGGCGAGCGTTGGCTCGGATGGCCGGTGCGCCGGCGTCATCGATGCGCGGCGCGGCATGGTCTACCTGCAAGCGTTCGAAAATGGCCAGCCGCTGGGCGAGCCGGACGTGCTTCCCGCAGCCGACGCCGCAGACCGGCTCGGCGCGATCGCGCCGGGCCGCTGGCTTGTCGCCGGGCCTGGCGCGAGCCTGCTGGGCGCAGCGGGCAACGTCGAGCCGATCGAGCTCGCCGCGCCAACACTGCGCGCTCTGGGCCAACTCGCGGCGCGCGCGCCGACGGCGGACGATGTCCGGCCGATCTATCTGCGCGCGCCAGACGCCAAGCCAATGGTCGCATGAGGCTGCGTCCCGCCAGTCGCGCCGACGCCGACGCGTTGGCGCAGGCTCACGCCAGCGCCTTCGATGCGCCGTGGTCCGCCGCCGACATCCTTCGCTTCGCCGAGGACCCGGGCGGCTTCGCGCTCGCGGTGGAGACCGGCGCCGGGCTGGCCGGGTTCATTCTCTGCCGGGTCGTGGCCGGCGAGGCGGAGGTCCTGACGCTGGCGGTGCGGCCCGAGCATCGCCGCCGCGGCGTCGCCCGCGACCTCGTCGAAGCCGCCGCCGCCCTCGCCGCGCGCACCGCCGGGGCCATGTTCCTCGAGGTGGCCGAGGACAACGCGGCCGCCCTCGCTCTCTACGCCCAGACCGCGTTCTCGCGCGCCGGCCGCCGCCCCGGCTACTACGCCAGACCCGGCGCGCCAGCCGTCGACGCCATCGTCATGCGGCGGACGCTTAACAGTTAGCGCCGGGCGGCCTATTTTGCCGTCGGGAAATCCGTCCCGTGGAGTCGTCTCGCGTGGACCGCCTGGAAAAGCTCTGCCTGGAAAAGGGCATGCGCATGACGGACCAGCGCCGGGTAATCGCCCGCGTGCTGTCCGTCGCCCACGACCATCCCGATGTCGAGGAGCTGCACCGGCGGGCCCATGCCGTCGATCCGCACATCTCGATCGCCACGGTCTATCGCACCGTGCGGCTGTTCGAAGACGCCGGGATCCTCACCCGCCACGACTTCCAGGGCGGCCGCTCGCGCTATGAAGAGGCGCCGGAGACGCACCACGACCACCTGATCGACATGAAGACCGGCAAGGTGGTCGAGTTCGTCGACGAGGAGATCGAGGCGCTGCAGGCCGCCATCGCCAAGAAACTCGGCTACCGCCTGGTCGACCACCGCCTCGAACTCTACGGCATGCCGGTCGAGGAGTAGGACATCTACTCCCCTCCCCCTTGCGGGGAGGGGTTGGGGGTGGGGGTATCTACTGGGCCTTCGGGCTTGGGAGGGAAGCAGCCCGCCGTCACCGAGTCCGCACCCCCACCCCTGACCCCTCCCCGCAAGGTGGAGGGGGAGCGCACTACTCCGCCGGCACAGCCGCCCGCGCCGGCGCCGGCGCTGGCTGGGCGAAGACTTCCGGCGCGATGGCCCAGCGGCGGAAGAAGCCGCCGATCATCGCCATCATCGCCGGCTGGATCTCGGAGTGGTTGGCGAAGCCGTGCGGCAGGCCGGCGTAGATGTGCAGGTCGACCTTGCCGCCCACCGCCCGCACCCGCTCCTCGAACCGGCGCGAGGCGCTGACGGGCACCACCTTGTCGGCGTCGCCGTGCAGCAGCATCACCGGCGGGAAAGCGCCCGTGACGTGCTCGATCGGGCTGGCCAGCGCCGCCGCCGCCTCCGAGGCGTCGGCGCCCGGCAGCACCTTCGCCGCCAGCGCGCCGGAGGGCCGCGCGCCGCCGAGGTGGAACAGCACCGGCGGGTAGATCGCCGTCACCGCAGCGACGTCGCCCGAGACGCCATCCATGCCCTCCGGCGGATCGAGGCGCGGATCGCCCGGCGTGCCGGCCGCCAGCAGCACCAGGTGCGCGCCGGCCGAGTGGCCTTCAAGGCACAGCTTGTCCGCGTCGAACCCCAGCTCGCCGGCGTGCTGCTTGGCCCAGCGGATCGCGCGCTTGACGTCATGGATGTTGGCCGGGAACGGCGCCTCGCCGGTGAGCCGGTATTCCTGCGCCAGAGCCACGAATCCCTGCTCGGCCAACAACCGGCAGCAGTTGACCAGCATGTCCTTCGATCCGCGCGACCAGCCGCCGCCGTGTACGACCAGCACGGCCGCGCCGTTGCGCTCGGCCGGCCGGTAGACATCCAGCTTCAGCGGCCGGTTTCCGGCGTCGGCGTAGACCACATCCTTACGCTCTTCGATCTGCGCCATTGGCGTTCCTCCCTGCTCGTCGCCGTCACCCTAGTCCCTGGGCGCCGGTGACTACAACGGGGGTTTCCAGCTGAGATCTGAAGCGGTCAGGGTCCGCCGTCGAACGCTTGGCAAGGTGTCGCTCTCTGCCAACCCACGTTTCCTTCTCGGTCATCGCCGGGCATCGTCCCGGCGATCCATGAACGCCGACCGGTGGGTGGCCGCGTCACCGCGGCCACGGCTGGGTCTGCGTGCTTGGATGGCCCGGACTTACGCCCGGCCAAGACCGGGAAAAGGAGGACCGCTGTGATCGGCGAACCCTGGTCGACACCTCGGCGCCCCAGGACTAAGAGCCATTCCGGCCACCCGGCGCGGCGGCCAATTCAGCCATTTTCGAGCGGGAGGATTTGAGCATGGACTATCGCAGATTGGGCGACAGCGGCCTGAAGGTCAGTGAGATCGGCCTTGGCTGCAACAACTTCGGCATGCGCATCGACCAGGAGGCGACCAATGCGGTGATCGACGCGGCGATCGAGCATGGCGTCACCTTCCTGGACACCGCAGACGTCTATGGCGGTCAGGGCAAGTCCGAGGAGATGATGGGCAACGCGCTGAAGGGCAAGCGCCATCAGGTGGTGCTGGCGACCAAGTTCGCGAGCCCCATGGGCAAGGGGCCTGACATGCGCGGCGGTTCGCGCCGCTACATCATGAACGCCGTCGAAGCCAGCCTGAAGCGGCTGCAGACCGACTACATCGACCTGTACCAGATGCACCAGCCCGACGCCGACACCCCAATCGAGGAGACACTCGGCGCGCTCGACGACCTCGTGACCCAGGGCAAGGTCCGCTACCTCGGCAACTCCAATTTCACCGGCTGGATGATCGCCGACGCGGATTGGACCGCGAAGAACGAACACATGAACCGCTTTGTCTCGGCGCAGAACAACTACAGCCTGCTCGAGCGCCGGGTGGAGCACGAGGTGACCCCGGCGTGCGCGCGCTTCGGCCTCGGCATGCTGCCGTTCTTCCCGCTGGCCTCCGGCCTGCTGACCGGCAAGTACAAGCGCGGCGAGGCTCCGCCCGAGGGCACGCGCCTCGCGGCCTGGGGTCCGCGCGGCGCGGCGGCGCTGAACGACAAGAACTTCGACCGGCTGGAGAACCTGTCAGCCTGGGCCGAGGAACGCGGCCACGACATGCTCGAACTCGCCTTCGCCTGGCTGCTCGGCCACCCGGTGGTCTCCTCGGTGATCGCCGGCGCCACCAAGCCGGAGCAGGTCGCCGCCAACGCCGCCACCGCCGCCTGGCGCCTGACCCCGGACGAGGTCGAGGAAGTCACCAAGCTGGCGGCGTAAAGTCCCCCTCTCCCTTGCGGGGAGGGGTTAGGGGTGGGGGTGTCCGCTCGGTGTTTGCCGTTAAGGGCTCGGCGCTCAAGTCTCGCCGACCCGGCCCCCACCCCCACCCCCGCCCCCTCCCCGCAGGGGGGAGGGGAGAGTTGCGTTGACCGCACCCGGCCTCGGGACTAGCCTCGCCCAATCATCAGAGACGGAAAGGAGGGTTTCGCCATGACTGTCGTCGATCACGCCGCCCTCCGTGGCGCCTAAGAGGCTGCGCGTCTAACCGATCCGCTTCGTCCTCGCTGGCGCCGACTTCAACGCCTCGAGGACTCATCCCTTGATCCAATCCTATGGCTGGAGCGACGCGCTCCGGCACGACTTCGCGCCCTTCGCGGCGCGCGACCTGGTCCCGGGTCGCATCACCGTCCAGCAGCGCGGCCACTACGGCCTGGTCACCGACCTCGGCGAGCTCACCGGCCAGATCTCCGGCCGGCTCGCGCACGAGGCCGAGAGCGGCGGCTATCCGGCCGTCGGCGACTGGGTGGCCGTGGCCGCGCGGCCGGCCGAGCACGCCGCGACCATCCACGCGGTGCTGCCCCGCCGCACCGCCTTCGTGCGCCGCGCCGCCGACACCATCGCCTCCGAACAGGTGGTCGCGGCCAACGTCGACGTCGCGCTGCTAGTCGCCTCGATGAACGCCGATCTCAACCAGCGCCGGCTTGAACGCTACCTCGCCACCGCCTGGCAAAGCGGGGCCAAGCCGGTGGTGGTGCTGACCAAAGCCGACCTGGCTGCCCATCCTGAAGCCGAGGTCGCCGAGGCCGAGAGCGTCGCGTTCGGCTCGCCGGTGCTGGCGGTCTCAGCCGTCACCGGCGCGGGCATGGACGCGCTGGCGGCGTATCTGAAGCCAGCCGAGACCGCCGTGCTGGTCGGCTCGTCCGGCGTCGGCAAGTCCAGCCTGGTCAATGCGCTCGCCGGCGAGATGCTGATGGACACCGGCGCGATCCGCGAGGCTGACGACCACGGCCGCCACACCACCACCCACCGCGAGCTGATCCGCTTGCCGTCCGGCGCGCTGATCCTGGACACGCCGGGCATGCGCGAGCTTGGCCTGCTCGACGCCGACGACGGCCTCTCGGTCACCTTCGAGGACGTCGAGGCGATCGCCGAGAGCTGCCGCTTCAGCGACTGCCATCACGGCAACGAACCCGGCTGCGCGGTGCGCGCGGCGCTGGAGAGTGGCGAACTCGATCCCGGCCGCTGGAAGAGCTTCAACAAACTGCAGCGCGAGCTGGCGTTCCAGGCGCGCAAGGAAGACCCGCGTCTGCGCGAAGCCCACAACCGCCACTGGGTCGCGATCGCCAAAGCCAGCCGCGCCGGCAAGAAGATCCGGGGCAAAACGTGAGCGCGCTGCACCTGGTTCCCGCCACCGACGCGCATTTCGCCTGGCTGCTCGGCGAGATCGACGCGCCCGACGGACTCCGACTTCCGTCCGGCGGCCTCGACGAGCCGTGGGTGTTCAAGTGGCTGCGCCGCACCCTGCCCAAGCTCGGCGGCTACGGCAGTTGGCTGATGGTGGCCGACGGCGAGGTGGTCGGGCTGTGCAGTTACAAATGGGCCCCGAGCGCCGCCGGCGACGTCGAGACCGGCTACGGCATCGCCCCGCAGCGGCGACGCCTCGGATATGCGACGCAGGGCGCGGCCTTGCTGATCGAGGCCGCGCGACGCGACGGGCGCGTGCGCGCCCTAACCGCCGAGACCGCGCTCGCCAACCTCGCCTCCCAGCGCGTGCTCGAGGCCAACGGCTTCGTCCAGACCGGCCGCAACCTGGACGACGACGAGGGCGAGATGATCGTCTGGCGTCTGGAGCTCTGAGCTTCGTGCTCGTGAGACCCGGGCCGCGGCAAGCCCGCGCCACGGCAAGTGCGCTGCGTTTTGACGCAGGCTGCGCGCCAGCGCTGTGCTCGCGGCTTAACCGGACGCATGGCCAAGGCTGTTAACCTCGCCGCCGATGGGCTGGGAGGCAGGAGCATGACGTTGAACCTCGAGGAAGAGCTGCGGACCCCGCAGGGCTATGAACTGGGTCACTCGGCCCTGCATGAGCTCAAGAAAGTCGAGGTGTGGCCGACGATGGTCAACTTCGAGCTTTGGCTGCATGTGCTTGCGGACCCCGAGGGCACGCTCGCACTCGAGGTGAAGACTCTGCTCGGGGCCGGCGAACAGATCACCGACTCTATCGCCGAGGAGCTTTCCCGCGCCTACCTCCCGCGGGCCCGGCTCGAGGCGCAAGTCGGCGAGGCCGGCGGCGCCCTGAGCACCCATCTCGACGCGGTCGCGCTCACGATCGACGAGGCGCGAGGCTCGGCCAGCGACTTCGCGGTCGAACTGGAGCGGGCGCGGGGCCGCCTGAACGACAAGCCCGACCGGACCGCCCTCGCCGAACTGGTCAGCGACCTTGCCGAGGCCACCGACGCGGCGCGCGACAAGAGCCTGCAGCTGGAAGGGCGCCTGGCCGAGTCGTTCGCCGAGGTCCGCAAGTTGCGCGAGGCGCTCGAGCTCACGCGTCAGGAAGCGTCGACCGACGGCCTCTCCAATCTCGCCAACCGCCGGGCGTTCGACGAGGAGCTGAGACGCCTATGCGCCGCGGCGGAAGCGCCCCAGGGGGGGCCGCTGAGCCTCGCCCTGCTCGACATCGACCGCTTCAAGACCATTAACGACACCTGGGGTCACCAGACCGGCGACCAGGTGATCCGTTTCGTCGCCAGCGTCATCAGCCAGGTGGGCGCGCCGCCCAGGTTCGCCGCCCGGTTCGGCGGCGACGAGTTCGCGATGATCTTCTCGGGCGAGCCAGCCAGCCAGGTCGAGCAGAGGCTCCGCAACATGACCGCCGAGATCGCCGCGCGGCAGCTGAAGCGCCGCGACACCAACGAGCCGCTGGGCGACATCACCCTGTCGGCCGGGCTTGCCGAACGTCGCCCCGGCGAGACGCCGACCGCGCTGATGGAGCGCGCCGACCAGGCGCTCTACGCCTCGAAGCGCGCGGGCCGCAATCGTGTCACCGCTGCGGCCACAACGGCGCCCCGCGAGGCCGCGCCGGCGCCGCAGTCGAAGGCCGCTTCGCCGACCGGCGGGGCGAGGAGCCGCGTGCTGCGCGCGCTCAGGCGCTGATCGCCCGGCCTACCGTCCCTCGAACTTCGGCGCGCGTTTCTCGCGGAACGCGGCCCCGCCCTCGCGCACATCCTGGCTGGGGTTGGTGACCATCACCGCCAGCTGGGCGTCGCCCAGAGAGGACTCGAACGTGCCCTCCAGCGCCCGGGTCATCATGGTCTTGACCATCCGCACCGCCAGCGGGGCCTTGGTCGCCAGCGCCTCGGCGAACGCCAGCGTGCGCGCCTCCAGGTCGCCCTCGACCAGCTCGGTGATCAGGCCAAGGCGAAAGGCTTCGGGCGCGGGATAGATCTCGTGCAGCAGCGACATCTTCAGCGCCCGGTCGTAGCCCATCACCTGCGGGAACAGCCACGCGCCGCCCTCGTCCGGCAGCAGCCCGAAGCGGCCGGAGGTGTCGCCGAGGCGCGCGCCAGGTCCGGCGAAGCGGAAGTCGCAGGCCAGCGCCAGCGCCAGCCCGCCGGCCACCGCATACCCCTGGATCATCGCCACCGAGGGCTTGTCGATCCGCTTCAGCAGCGCCAGCACCGCCTGCATGCCGTCGCGCATCTCGCGCCCGTGGCCCATCGGCTGGCTGCGCACCAGCCGTCCGTGCTCGGCGTCGACGCCCGAGATGTCGCCGCCGGTGCAGAAGGCCCGGGTCCCGGCGCCGGTGATCACCAGCGCGCGCAGGTCGTCCTCGTCGCGATAGGCGCCGATGGCGGCCTGCAGCTCCTGGGTCATGACCCAGGAGTAGGCGTTCATCTGCGTCTCGCGATTGAGCGTGATCCGCGCCACGTGGGGACGCGGGACGTCGCAAACGATGGTCTCGCCGCTGCTGGTCGCAAACATGGTCGCCTCCATAATCCTCGCTCAGTCGCCACCCTGGACCTGGCGCTGCGCCTCTTCGTTCATCCGCTCGAACGCCCGCACCAGGTCGTCGCACGCCGCCTTGGTGGCCGAACACAGCACGTCCATCTGCACCGCCACCTTGCCGTCCGGCGCGGGCGTCATCTGGCGCTTGACCACCGCTGGATAGGCCGGGTCCCGCTGCGGCGGAAACGACCAGACGGTGTTGGTCTCCGGATCGGAGGCGATGGTCCAGCCGTCCTGGGTGGAGAACTCAACGCTCGGCTTCGCGTGCAGGGCCGCGAGCGCCGCGTCGGGAGTCGGATAGCCGACGGTGGAGCGCGGCTGCTCCGCCAGCGGATCGGCCCGCAAGGCCCCGCCCAGCACGAGGCAGATCGCGATCGCCGCCAAGCCCGCCGTTC
Organism: Caulobacteraceae bacterium; assembly: GCA_035604515.1. Classification (GTDB taxonomy): domain Bacteria; phylum Pseudomonadota; class Alphaproteobacteria; order Caulobacterales; family Caulobacteraceae; genus Acaudatibacter. The sequence continues at coordinate 18,309 of DATNIH010000072.1, forward strand.
GCGTCGAAACCACCGCCCCCGCCTCAGCCCACCGCGGCCAGCGCCTGGCTGAGGTCGGCCATGATGTCGTCGATGTGCTCCAGCCCGACCGAGAGCCGAACATAGCCCTCGGTGACGCCGGTCGCGGCCTGCTCCTCGGCGCTGAGCTGGGAATGGGTGGTGCTGGCCGGGTGGATGGCCAGGCTGCGGGCGTCACCGATGTTGGCGACGTGGTAGAACAGCTTCAGCGCATCGATGAACCGGCGTCCCGCCTCGCGCCCACCGGCCAGCTCGAAGCCGACCATGCCGCCGAGCCCGCCCTTGAGGTACTTGTCCGCCCGCGCCCTGGCTTCGCCGCTCTGCACGGACGGATGGATCACCTTCACCACCTCGCGGCGACCCTTCAGCCAGTCGGTGACCTTCTGGGTGTTCTCGCAATGGCGCGGCATGCGCAGCGGCAGGGTCTCGAGGCCCTGCAGGAACTGGAACGCGTTGAACGGGCTCATCGCCGCCCCGAGGTCGCGCAGCAGCACGGTGCGGGCGCGGATGGCGTAGGCGATCGGGCCCATCGGCTTGACCGCCTCCACCCAGACCGCCCCGTGGTAGCTGGGGTCCGGCGTGTTCAGCAGCGGCTGGCGCTGCGGGTGCGCTTCCCAGTCGAAGTTGCCGCCGTCGACGATCAGGCCGCCGATCGAGGTGCCGTGGCCGCCGACGTACTTGGTGGTCGAGTAGACCACGATCGCCGCGCCGTGGTCGAGCGGACGGCACAGCAGCGGGGCCGAGGTGTTGTCCATGATCAGCGGGATGCCGAACGAGCGGCCGATGGCGGCGACCTCGGCGATCGGGAACACGGTCAGCTTCGGGTTCGGCAGGGTCTCGGCGTAGTAGGCGCGGGTCTTGTCGTCGGTGGCGCGGGCGAAGGCGGCCGGGTCGGCCGGATCGACGAAGCGCACCTCGATGCCCTGGTCCTTCATGGTGTTGGCGAACAGGTTCCAGGTGCCTCCGTAAAGGTCGGTGGAGCTGACCACATTGTCGCCGGCGCGGGCCAGGTTCTGGATCGAGAAGGCCGAGGCGGCCTGCCCGGACGCGAGCGCCAGCGCCGCCGCGCCGCCTTCGATCGCCGCCATCCGGCTCTCCAGCACGCCGGTCGTCGGGTTGCCGATGCGGGTGTAGATGTTGCCCATCGCCTGCAGCGCAAACAGCGCCGAGGCGTGCTCGGTGCTCTCGAACTGGTACGAGGTGGTCTGGTAGATCGGCACCGCCACCGCGCCGGTCGCCGGGTCCGACCGCCAGCCGGCGTGCAGCGCTTGGGTCTCGGGGTGCTGGGAGTCTGTCGCCATGGGGCCGGTCCTCGTGTCCGCTCTGCCCCGCAACGCTAGTGCGCCAGCTCGCCAAGCGCCAGCGTCACGGCGTTCGGAGTTCCGGGGACAGGATACCTATCCCCGAGCTGGTTTCGGGAATCAGGCGATGGATAGGTATCCTGTCCCCGGAACTCAGCCGGAGGCGGCCATCGCCTGCAGCTCGGCGATCAGGCCCTCGTCACCCGGCGCGTCGAGGATGCCGGCGGCGTACATCGACAGCGCCCCGCGCAGCAGGATCAGCACCTTCATGATCGCCCGGCGGTCCTGCTCGGGCGTCAGGTCCGGACGGCTGAAGTGGCGGCGGGCCTCGGCGATCATCAGGTGCGCGGCGTTGTGCAGGCCGCGCTTGGCCGGCATCGACCCATGCGGGCGGCTGGCGATCGCGCCGTAGAGGCCGGGGTTGCTCAGCGCAAAGCCGATGAACGCGCGCACGAACTCATCGCGGCTGGCGGCTGGTCGCAGCGCCGCGGCCAGCTCGGCGTAGCCGCGCTCCGCCACCGCATCGAGCAGCGCCTCGCGGTCCTCGAAGTGGTTGTACAGCGAGCGGTGCGCGACGCCGACGGTGTCGGCCACGCGCCGCAGGCTGAGCGCCTCGTGGCCTTCCGCCGCGACTAGGCAATAGGCCGCGTCGATCGCCTCGGCGCGCACGTTGCCGTGCCGGTAGGTGTCGCGGGCGGGGCGGGCGGCCATGACCCCGTTATAGGGCCAGCCGGCGGCGTCCGGCAAAGCAGGTCGCGGGATCAGGCCGCGCGGCTGGAGATCGCGCGCTGCGACTCCGCCAAGGTGATGTCCTCGTCGATCGCCGCGCGCATGGCGGCGATAGCGCCGGCGCGGGCGCGGCGCTTGGTGGTGGTGTGGGAGGGCGGGTGAGCTGCTTCCAGCGCTGCGATGGCCGTCTCGGTCGCCGCGGCGAGGCCGGGCGGCGCGACCAGCTGGTCGATAAAGCCGGCCTTTAGCGCCTCGGCTGGCGCGAACATCTCGCCCAGCATCGCGGTGCGGCTGAAGTAGGCCGGCTGCAGCCTCTGGCGCGCGACCTCGAGGCCGAAGCGCGGCAC
>DATNIH010000073.1:0-30580 GCA_035604515.1 Caulobacteraceae bacterium
GTCTTCACCAAGCGCGACGGCGCCCTGCGCCACTTCTGGTCGGCCGAGATCACCACGTCCGACCCCGGCCAGGACGCGCGCGGCGCGCCGGATCCCGCGCCGCTCTGGACCGTGCTGGACCAGACCCCGGAGGGCCGCGGCGGGACCTGGTACCCGAGCCTGAATTACTGAAGAGGGCCCGGACGCTCGGCGTTTTCCGCCCCGCCGCATTCTCCGTCTCTAAGGTCATGGCCGGGCGTCAGTCCCGGCCATCCAAGCACGCTGAACGCGCCGAGGCCGTGCCCGGCACGGCCTCTCACAGGACCGCGTGCATGGATCGCCGGGACCGACGCCCGGCGATGACCAGGGGTTGGGGAGCGGCGGTAGCGCCCGCCTCTCATCGCAGCCGCTTCGACATCAGCAGGTCCGGCTTGCCGAAGCCGTTGGCGTCGGGGATCAGGCCGACCGGCTCGAAGCCGAGCTTGCGGTAGAAGTAGAACGGATGGCCGAGGGCTGTCGGCGTGATGGCCGCCAGCTTGGCGAGCGCGTCCGGGAACAGGTCGGCGCCGTAGAGGCTGGCGCCGCCGACTTCATCGTCGGTTCCCAGGTGGATGGCGAGGAACCCCTCCTGAGCTGCGCGCGCCTCAAGCGCCGCGACGAGGAAACGGCCGATGCCTCGGCGGTGCGCGGCAGGATCAACGACCAGCGGGTGCAGTTCCAGCGAGTGTGAATACCCGCGCACGCCGCCGATCCAACCAAACAGAACGTCGCCGTCGAGCGCGGCTAGCGCGTACCTGTCGGGGTCGCCGCCAAGAAATGTGGCGACCTCGGCCTCCGCTTCGCCGGCGGCCTTGTAGGACGGGCCGGCGATGGCCTCCCGGAGGATGCGCGCGGCTTCGGCGATCTGTTCCGCCCGCAGCTCCGTCAGCGGACGAACCTGCATCGCCGTCAGAGCGCCACGCGCGCCGGCGGCAGCGGCAGGCCAGGGACGTCGACGCGGGTGCGGTAGATCGAGCCGCAGTTCTCGGACGGACCACCGTCGGAACCCGTGACGACGTAGAGGTCGCGCAGGTCGTTGCCGGCAAAGCAGAGGCTGGTGACCATCGGCAGCGGCACGGCGATGTCCTGGCGGTGGGTTCCATCGGGCTCGAATACAGCAACCCGGCCCCCTCGGGCGTCAGCGACCCAGACCGAGCCATCGGAGGCCACCTTCATGCCGTCGGGCACGTTGCGCTCGCCCAGGGCGGCGAACTGACGCCAGGGGCCAACCGAGCCGTCTGCTTCCACGTCATAGACCCGCACGATGTTGGCGCGGGCGTCGCAGTGGTAGAGGCGCTTGCCGTCGGGCGAGAAGCCGAGGCCGTTGGTAAGCATGACACCGTCGGAGAGCGTGCGCATCGAGCCGTCGAGGTCGATCACGTGCAGGAAGCCGGGCTTGGGCGGATCGGCGAAGACGCGGTAGGCGAGGGAGCCGACATAGATGCGGCCGGCCGCGTCGGTGGTCAGGTCGTTGAAGCCGATCGCCCCGGGGATGGCGGACGGGTCGAGTAGGATGCGCGTCTCGCCGTCGACGCCCACCCAGGCGATGTTGCGGCCGCCGACGATCAACCCGCCTTGCGCGTGAAGCGCCATGCCGCCGACGCCCCGGCGCTTGGGGATCACCGGGTCGATATGGTCGTCGAGCCCGAGCCGGTAGACGCCGCCGTTCAGGACGTCGCTGAAGAAGAGACCGTCGTCGCCCCACACCGGCGCCTCGACCAGGCCATAGCCGCCCGCCACCTTGTGCATGCCATCCTCCCAGAAACCCGTTCCCGGCGTGCGTTCTCTTAGGTTGGCGCACGCATCCGGCGACCATACAGTGGGCGCGCAAAACCTCGGAAGGAAACCGCCATGCGTTCGCCCGACTTCCTCACCGCCGTCGGCATCGGCGTCGCCGACCTCGACCGCTCGACCCGCTACTACGAGGAGGTGCTGGGCATGACCAAGATCCGCACCTTCGAGGTGGAGTACATGGACGAGGTGATGCTGGCGCACGAGGGCCGCAACGCCGTCGTGCTGATGCACTACACCGACGGCTCGGTGCGCAACTACCAGGACAATCCGGTCAAGCTGGTGTTCTACGTCACCGATCCGGCCGCCATCGCCGCCAAGGTCAAGGCCGCCGGCCTGGAAGTCACCCGCGAGCCGGCCCCGATCGAGAGCCTCGGCGGGGCGGTGGTGTGCCTGGCCAAGGATCCGGACGGCTACGTGATCGAGCTGATCCAGAACCCGGCGACGACGGAGACGGCCAAGATCGACGCGGCGATGACGGCTTAGCACTCCCCGACATTGTCATCCCGGAGAGCCGCGCAGCGGACTCGTCCGGGAACTCCTTCATTGCAAGCGCCAAGTAGATCCCGGCCCTCCGCTTCGCTACGGCCGGGATGACATGGTTGGAGTATCGGGAAGGGGTGAGCGCTCCGCCATTCTCAGGAACTGCGCCACGGTCACCTCCTCCGCCCTGGCGGTCGCGTCGACCCCGATGGCGGCGCACAGGTCCTCGCCGCCGAGCGGTTTCAGGCTGGAGCGGAGCATTTTGCGGCGCTGGCCGAAGGCGGCGGCGGTTAGCGCTTGCAGGCGCTCGACGATCTCGTCGGACGGGCGGTCGGGACGCGGCGTCAGCTGGACGACGGCGGAGGCGACTTTTGGCGGCGGGGTGAAGGCGCGCGCGGGCAGCTCCATGACGATCTTGGCCTCGGCCAGCGCCTGAGTCAGCACCGAGAGGCGGCCGTAGGTCTTCGAGCCCGGCGCTGCGACGATGCGCTCGGCGACCTCCTTCTGGAACATCAGTGTCATCGACGGGGGCCGCAGCGGGCCAGTCAGCCAGCCGATCAGCAGCGGCGTCGCGACATTGTAGGGCAGGTTGGCGACGATCGGCGCGCCGGTCGGGAGCCCGGCCGTCAGCGCATCCTCGTTGATCACCTGAAGCCGTCCCGGCGCGTGGGCGGCGAGATCCTCCAGCAGGGGAACGAACCGCGCGTCCTTCTCGACCGCGACGACGCGTGCGCCGGTCTCGAGCAGCGCTCGAGTCAGGCCGCCGGGACCTGGGCCTACCTCGATCACCGTCTCGCCAGCGCCGATCCCTGCGAGCCGCGCGATCTTTCGGGTGAGGTTGAGATCGAGCAGGAAGTGCTGGCCGAAGCTCTTCTTGGCCGAGATACCCGCCGCGGCGAGGGTCTCTCTGAGCGGCGGCAGGTCGTCTAGGCTCACGCGGAGACGAGCGCCGCACGGCGCGCGGCGATCTGCGCAGCCAGATGGATCGCAGCGATCAGGCTGTCGGGGCGGGCGAGGCCCTTGCCGGCGATGTCGAAGGCCGTGCCGTGATCGGGCGAGGTGCGCACGATCGGCAGCCCAAGCGTCAGGTTCACCCCGCCCCAGAAGTCGAGCATCTTCACCGGGATCAGCGCCTGGTCGTGGTAGAGGCACAGCGCCGCGTCGTACGTGCGCCGCGCGGCGTCGTGGAACAGGCTGTCAGCGGGCAGGGGGCCGCGAGCCTCGATGCCGGCGCCGCGCAGGGCGGCGACCGCGGGCGCCACGATCCTCACCTCCTCATCGCCGATCGCGCCGCCTTCGCCAGCATGCGGGTTGAGGCCGGCGACGACCAGACGGGGCGCTGCAATGCCGAAATCGCGGACCAGCGCCTCGGCGACGACCCGGCCGGCGTTGACGATCTTGGTCTCGCTGAGCAGGCCCGGAACCTGGGCCAGCGGCGCGTGCACGGTGACCAGGGCGACGCGCAGGTCCTTGGCGGTGAGCATCATCACCGGGCCGCGGGCGCCGCGGAACGCGGTCGCCGCGGTCAAGGCGCCGACGAACTCGGTGTGGCCGGGATAGGCGAAGCCGGCTTCGTAGAGTGTCGCCTTGGCGATCGGGGCGGTGACCACGCCGCTGACCTCGCCGGCAAGCGCCAGCGCCACGGCCTTCTCGATCCAGGCGATCACCTGCGGCGCGGCGGCCGAGGTGGGCTGGCCGGGCGTGACGGGCGCCGCGAGCGGCAGGTCGAGCACCGGCAACGCCTCGGCGAAGCCCGACGCGTCGCGGGCGTCCGAGATGCGGCGGACCGGACAGCCGGCTGCGGCGATCGTCGCCGCATCGCCAATGGCCAGGAAGCCAGGGCCGGTCCGGCGCAGGGCCGACCAGGCGGCGGCGATGATCTCGGGGCCGATGCCGGCCGGATCGCCGAGGGTCACGGCGAGCGGGATCGCGGCGCTGGCGCCGGCGCTCAACTCCCCGCCTGGCTCTCGCGCACTTCGATGCTTGCCGAATTGCGCAGGTCACGCAGGTAGCGCTTGTTGATCATCTGCAGCTGCTCGCCGATCAGCTGGTTCTCGATCTGGTCGTGATTGAGACCCTGGGCGGTGTTGCTGCGCTTGCTGCACACGACCAGCAGGTGCAGCCCCTGGTCGCTGCGGATCGGCTCGGAGACCTCGCCGATCGGCAGGCTGGTGGCGGCGTCCTTGAACGCGGGGGCGAGATCCTTGGCGTCGGCTTCGCCGAGGTCACCGGCCAAGACGCCGTCGACCTTGCCGGCGATGGCCTCGAACTTATCGCAGCCGTGCAGCTGGCCGCGCAGCGCCTCCAGCTTGGCCTTGGCCGCATCGACTTGGTCCTGCGGGGCATCTGAACCCAGCGCGATGGCCGCCTGCTTCAGGTCGACCAGCACCGCGGCCCCGCCGGCCTGGCGGTCGCGCAGATAAACGATCCAGATGCCGTCCTTGGTGGCGATCGGCGCCGAAAGCGTGCCTGGGCGCATCTCGTCGACCGCGGCGCGCACCTCGGGGTCGAGCTCGCCCGCGGTGACCCAGCCGGCGTCGCCGCCATTGGCCGCGGTCGCGGCGTTGGAGAACTGCCGCGCGACATTCTGGAACGGCGCGCCCTGGTGCAGCTGCCCGATCAGCTGGGTGGCCTCGTCGGTGGCCTGCGCCTGTCCGCCGGCCTTGTCGAAGTCGATGTAGACCTCGGACAGCTGGTACTTGGGCTTGTTGGCCTCGGCCGCCATGCGCGCCTGATAGGCTTTGATCTGGTCTTCGCCGATGCGCAGGCGCGAGCCGTAGCGGCCGCGAATCCAGTCCTGCCAGCTCTCCTGCGCCTTCAGCTGCGAGCGCAGGGTGTCGGCGCCGATGCCCTGCTGGGCGAGCGAGGCCATGAACTGCTCGGACGTCATGTGCGAGTCCTTCGCCATGTCGGCGACGACGTCGTCGATGACCGAGTCGGTGGCGATGATGTTGGCCTTCTGCTCCTTCTCCTCGCGCTGAAGCTCCTGCAGTTCCAGGCGCTCGTCGATCAGGCTGGAGAGGGCGTAGCGCTGCAGTTCCGGCAGGTCGTTGCGCGTCGGCTGGATGCCGGCGGTGACCACCAACAGGCGCATCCGCTGCAGGATGTCGTAGTTGGTGATCACGTCGTCGTTCACCGAGGCGACGACGCTTTCGGTCAGGGCCGAAGCGGGGATGGCGGGATCGGCGGCGGCCGGCGCGAGCGTCGTGTCTGCGGCCGGCGGGACGGTCGCCGGCGTATCCTGGGCCCCGGCCGGGGCGGCGATCAGAAGGGCCAGAGTGAGGCCCACGGCGGTTCCAACGTGGGCGCCTGCGTTCAATAAAAGCGAGCGCATGCGGGCTTGTCTTTCGTCCTTCTTGCTGGGTCCCGGTCCCGCCTACGGGGCGGGCACGCCGGTTTCAGGGGCGGCATAACCTGAATTGCCTAATGTGGCGAGTGAAAGGCGGAACCCGATGCCGCTGTGGGGTCCGAGCACGCCGTTGGAGGTGTTGTTACGACGATAGACGATCTCGACGCGGATGCACTGGTCCTTGTAGACGATGCCGAAGTCCTCTTCGCGCCAGACTCCGGAGGTGAACTCGCGCGCGCCATAGGTGGTGACCCCCCAGTTCTTCAGGATGAAGAGCTCGCCGTGGAAGTCCAGGTCCTGCACCTTCTGGCCGGTGGGGTCCTGCGCTTCCTGAAGATAGCGGATCTGGCCATCGAAGCGCGATGTGGCGAAGTCGGCGCCGGCCTCGAGCCGGTTGATGCCCCAGGTCCTCGAATCGAGCCGCCAGTCGGTGAAGAGGGTGACGCCCTTGAACGGCGTGGCGTTGGTGGCGAATATCCAGTCCGAGTTCGTGCCGGAAAGGCCGCTGCTGGCGGGGATGTTTGGATCGGCCTCGGCGCGGAAACTGCGGCCGAACAGCACGCTGCCGGTGCGGCCGTCGTCGGTCATCACCGTCGCCCGCCCGCCGACGTTCAGCCGCTGGCCGCTGTCCAGGATGTCGAAGCCCGGCGACTTGTCGACCTGGAACAGGTTGGTCTGGTCGAACACGAAGTCGATGCTGTCTTCGTTGGGGATGCGCGGGTCCTGCCGCAGGGTCGGCGAGAGCGCGAGCTGGGCGATCGGCTCCAGCACGATGGTGAGATTGCCGTCGCGCTTGACGAACGGCCAGGTGAGCGTCGCGCCGGCGGTTTCCATCGTGCGGGCGATGGTGGCGTTCTTGGGGTTCGGCGTCAGCGGGTTGATTTGCGGCAGGTCGCCCAGACTGAAGACGTCGGTGCGCGCATCGAGGAAGGGGTCGATCCGGATGCCGTTGGAGAAGATGAAGGTGCGCTGCCAGTCGGCCTCCAACGTCCCGCGGCGGCTGTCGATTCCGGGCTGGGTCGGGTCAGTGGGAGATTCGTCGCGGGTGAGCACGACGCCGCTGCCGTCGATCCGCAGTCGTCCGCCCAGAATGGCTTGGTCGGGCTCGTAGCGCGCCTCGATCAGCGGCGCCACGACAGGGAAGGTGGAGTTGAGGTCGGTCGAGCGCAGCCCCTGCACATCAATCGCAGCGACCGAGATGAAGGAGTTGGAGTCCTGGCGCGTGGTGAAGACCTGCGAGATCAGCCGCCGGTCGTCCGCCGCATAGAGGCCGCGGTCGATGAACGGGTCGGCGACATTGTAGCGATCGAAGATCAGCGGGTCGGAGGCCCGTTCGGCGGTGAACCCCCAGTTCCAGTTGTCGTCGATGGCGAAAAGGCCCTTGGCCAGGAGGTAGCTGCGCGACGTCGCGTTGCCGAGCCGGTTGCCGTTCTGGTCAAAGTCCTGCTCGTAGGTATAGCCGGCGCGCACGTCGATGGCGCCGGAATAGAACCGCTTGCGCCAGTCGAGATTGAGGAACGGATTGACCTTGGTGTTCACCTGCGGGCTGATCACCAGGTCTTCCGACGGCGAGATCACCTGCAGATAGGGCTGTTCGTAGGAGAGGCCGCGCAGGGAGGACTCATTGATGTCGGGGATCAGCAGACCCGACTTGCGCTTCACGTCCGGATCCGGCTCCCACAGCGCCGGCAGATACATGACCGGAATGCCGTGGATCTCGATGACCGCGTCGCGGAAGTAGATGATCTGCCGCTTCTTGTCCTCGACCACCTTGCTGGCATGGATCGACCAGGTCGGCGTCGGGTTCTTGGCGCAGACCGGGCAGGGGGTGAAGATCGCTTGGTTGAGTTCGGTGAGGTCGGGGGACTTGCGCGCCACGCTGGCCGCGGCGATCGAGATGTTGTCCTTCAGCCGGCTCGAGAACGCCATCGCCACGCCGACCGAGAGCTGACGATCGAGCACCGCAGACTGGGAGAATTCCAGGGTTCCGTCGGCATTGATGATGGTCACGTCGCCGTTGGCGGTGACGACGCCGGTGGCGGTGTCGTAGACCACGTCGTTGGCCCGAACCACCCGCCCCTGGTAGCGCGCCTCGACCTGGCCGTGGGCGCTGACCACGTGGTTCTGGTCGTCGTCGACCAGTTCGTTGGCCTCGAGGTAGAAGCCGCCGCTCAGGCCGTCGTCGGGTTGCGGGATCGGCGTCGTCTTCGGTGGCGGCGGGCCCATGTGCGGCAGCGGCGGCAGCGGCGCCTCGCGCGGACTGGCATGGACAGGGCAGGGGGCGATGGCCGACGCGAGCCCGATCGCCATCGCCCCGGAGAACAGGGCGAGCTTGCCGCGATGCGCCGCGCGGCCGCTGATGCGCGTGACCAAACGCCCCCCTCTTGCCATCACCCGCCTCAGCCGTCCTCGGTGTAGCAAAGCAGGGTGAAGCCGGCGAGCAGCGCGATCACCGGCGGCGTCCAGCCGGCGATGATCGGCGGGATCACCTCGGCCCCGCCCAGCGCGCCGCATAGCTGGTCGAAGAAAAAGATCGCGAACCCGAGGCCGACGCCGGCGCCCGCGAGCCCGGCGAGGCCGCCCAGGCGCATCAGGCGCAGCGAGAACGCCGCCGCCAGCACCGACATGCCGGCAAACAGCACCGGCGTCGCCAGCAGCTCCTGGTAGCGCAGGCGGTAGGGCGCGGCCGAGAAGCCGGCGGTCTCGGCGCGCTGGATGGTGTCGGGCAGCCGCCAGAAGCTGATCGCGTCCTTGGCGGCGAACTTCTCCATCGCCGTGCGCCGGTCCAGCGTCGAGGGGATCGACAGCGTCTCGGAGCGCACTGAGCCGGCGCCGGGCGTCGCCTCGCGCACGTCGCTGAGGCGCCAGAACCCCGGATCGAGCCTGGCCTGCGCGGCCTCGATGCGCCGCGTGAACTGCAGCGCGCCGTCGGCGGTGACGTTCTGCAGGAACAGCGAGACGTGCTGCAGGTGGACGATCCCGCCCTGCATGTCGTGGGACTGGGCGTGGATGACGATCTGGGTGTGTTCGTCGCCCTGGCGCAGCCAGACGGCGGAGTTGCTCTCGTGGCCTGCCTGGCCCTCGTCGATGGCGGTCTTGGCGTCCTCGTAGCGGCCGTTGAGCTCCGCGGCGATCGGGTTCAGCACCGCGACGTCCAGCACCCCGATCAACAGCGCCGCACCGGCCGCCGGGAAGATGAAGCGCCAGGCCGAGACGCCGGCGGCCCGCATCGCGATCAGCTCCGAGCGCCGGTTCAGCGTCACGAACGCGCCCATCGTGCCAAACAGGAAGATGAACGGCAGCAGCAGCAGGATGATCGAGGGGGCTTGCAGCAGCATCAGCTCGACCAGGCGCGCGAAGCCAACGTCGACGCGTCCACCATAGGCGCGCGACAGCTCGACGAACACGATCAGCATCACCACCGAGGCGATCACCACCAGCGCCGAGATCAGGCCCGCGAGCGTGTGGGTCAGCACATAGACCTGCAGCCGTCCGAGCGCGCCCATCAGGCCGGACTCGGCGCGGCTTGCAGCGGCGGCGTCGGCGCGCGCCTGGGCCCCTTGGCCGGATGCTGGCGCAGCACGATCAGCATGCAGACCAGCAAGCAGGCCAGCGGCGGGGTGTACTGCAGCACATTGAGCGCGGCGTTGCCGTTCGCGGCGGCGCCGGCGACGAAGCCGAGCACGCGGATGCCAAGCCCCGCGCCGCCGGCGACGGCGATCCGTGCGCCGTAGCCCAACCGGCTGAAGGCGCCGCCCAGCACCGCCGCCAGCGCCAGGGCCATGAACGCCACGTCATAGAGTGGCGTCGCCAGGCGTCCGTGGCCCTCAGACAGCAGCTTGTTGTAGTTCGCCCGGTCCCACGGCTTGCGCAGGTCGGGGAAGAACAGCTCGTGCAGGTAGCGATCGGAGGGGTGGTAGAGCACCTCGCCCTCGATGGCGAGGAAGGGCTTCAGCGGCAGCACGTTCTCGTCGAACGAGAGCACGTCCAGCACGCCGGTGTTGGAGAACTGCTGGATCGAGCCGCCGTGCAGCACCAGCACCGGATCGCCGTGGCGCTTCGCGAAGCGTCCCTCGGCGGCCATGTAGGTGGTGGAGGCGCCGCTGGCGGAAGCCTTGTCGAGGAACAGGTTCTTGATGTCGCCGCTCTCGTCCATCGACTGGGCGAACACGGTGAGGCCGGGCGAGGGGTGGGTGAACTCACCCGGGCGGATCAAGGTGGTGGCGATGTCGGCGCGCACGGCCATCAGGATGGTCCGCATCTCACGATAGCACAGCGGCTGGATCCAGAGGTTGATCACCAGGTTGACCACGGTGATCAGGCCGGCGAGCCGAATCGCCGGCGCCGCCACGCGCCAGCGGCTCATGCCGCCGGCGAAGCAGATCACGATCTCCTGCTCGGTGTGCAGGCGGTTCAGTCCCACCAAGCCGGCGATGCAGACCGCGAGCGGCAGGATCATGGCGATGATCTGCGGCGTCGCCAGCAGCGTCACCTCGGCGAAGATCACCGGGCTCTGGCGATCGGTGACCAGGATGTCGAGCGCCGAGAGGCTCGCGGTCAGCACGGCCACGCCGGTCAGGGCGGCGATCGCCACCAGGGTGTGGCCGAGAAGCTGACGGAACAGATAGCGTTGGATGAGGCGCATGGCCCTCGCCGGGCAGTGGTTGGGGCGGGCAGTGGTTGAAGGCGACGAAGCGCGGGCGCCTTCTTACACACGCTGCGACCTTGGCGACAACAAGACCTGAGCTGTTCGTGACCCGTCTGCTGACGAAATCAGACCAGCGGCGGCGCGTCCGCCACAGGGCCGAAGACGGCCGCGAATGCGGCCCGCAGCGCCGCATCCGCTTCGGCCATCGCGACCTCGCGTCCGAGGTCGGCGAGGCTGGTGACGCCGTGCAGGGTGACGCCGCACGGGACGATGCCGGTGAAGTGGGAGAGGTCCGGGGCGACGTTCAGGCTGACGCCATGGAAGCTGACCCAGCGCCGCAGCTTGACGCCGATGGCCGCCACCTTGTCCTCGCGCGCCGGCCCGTTCGGCGTCGCGCCGCGTTCGACCCAGACGCCGACCCGCCCCTCGCGCACGTCGCCGGCGACGCCGAGCCTGGCCAGGGCGTCGATGATCCAGGCCTGCAGCGCCAGCACGAAGGCGCGCACGTCGCGGCCGCGCGCTGAGAGATCGAGCATCACATAGGCCACCCGCTGGCCGGGCCCGTGGTAGGTGAACTGGCCGCCGCGGCCGCTGCGGAACACCGGAAACCGCCCGGGCTCCAGCAGGTCCGCCGCCTTGGCCGAGACGCCGGCGGTGTAGAGCGGCGGATGCTCCAGCAGCCACACCAGCTCGCCCGCCTGCCCGTCGGCGATCGCGCCGGCGCGCGCCTCCATCGCCGCCTCGGCGTCTGGGTAGGGCACCAGCGCCAGCGACGTCGCCCAGCCCACGGCGGCGGCGTCAGGCCGCAGCAATACGGGCCTTCGAGCGGTCTGGCTTAACGAGCGGTCAAGCATACAGCGGCAATGTGGGCGTCGCCGCGCTGGAAAGAAAGCGTCGGCGCGTAGAGGGTGACGAGCTCAGTGAGCCAGATCAGCGCTGTCAACGTCGAGATCTCCGTGGTGCTGGGGCGCTCGGCCCTGCCGATGCAGCAACTGCTGCGCATGGGCCGTGGCGCGGTGATTCCGCTCGACGCCAAGGCCACCGACGAGGTCTGGATCCTGGCCAACAACCACCCGATCGCGCGCGGCGAGATCCAGATCAGCGACGAGAAGATCTCTATAGCCGTCACCCGCGCGGCCAATGTCTACGACTTCATGGCCGGCGGGACCTGAGTCGCTTCCACCCGCCGCGCCATCGCCAGGACCGCCTCGATGACGGCGCTGGTCGGGATCGAGGCAATGCCGCCCTCGCCGAAATCGCTGCCTCTCAGCGTGTGACCTAGCGGCGTAGTCGGGCGCCACCTGGCGGGGTCGGTCGGCCCGAACAGGCTCACCACCGGCACGCCGGCCGCGCCCAGCAGGTGGCCGACGCCATTATCGTTGGCGAGCAGCAGGGTGAGGCGCTGGCCCTGGGCGATCAGCAGATCGAGATCGCGCATCGCCATGCCTTGCCCCGTCAGCACGATGGCGCCAGGCGCGGCTGCCTGGATTTCGGCCGCCGGGGCCTGTTCCATCGGGCCGAGAAAGAACACCGGCGTTCTCCCGCGGTCGATCAGGGTGCGCGCGACCTCGCAGAAGCCCGCCAGCGGCCAGTTCTTCGCCACGACCCGGCTGCCCGGCGCGATGCCGACGTAGCGCCGTCCGTCAGGCAACATCTGTCGCGCCAGGGTGGCCGCTTCGACGGTAGGTTCGAGTCGCCCCGAGCCGTCAGGCGCGCGGCCGGTCGCGCAGCCGACCAGCGACAGCATCCGCTCGCCAATATGCTTGGGCCGGGCGCGGCCGCCCGCCGGGCGGCCATCGCAGAGCACGTAGCCCGGAAGGCAGCAGTAGAAGCCGCGGTGTCTGAGGCCCAGGCGAGTGATGGCGACGGTGGAGATCTTGGTGCGAGAATCGAACACCAGATCGAACGCCGGCAGCGCGCGCAGGCGGCCGAGCAACGGGCCGATGGGGCCGTCCAGCGCCGCGTGGGTGATCACCTTGGCGACGGCCGGGGCCAGCAGGTCGCGCAGCTCGTCCATCGCCGTCTGGTGCGTGGCGATCCACCAGACCTCTTGGTCCGGAAACGCGCGTCGCAGCGCGCGCAGAAACGGCGTCTTCAGCAACACATCGCCCAGTCCCTCGCGATCGACGAGCACGGCGATTGGGGGGCGATCGGCAGCCATCGGACGACCAGAAAGGCCCGGTGGCGTCTGCGTCAACCCGCAGCTTCACAAACCAAGATCGCTCTGCTAACCCCCGCGCCTCACCACGGGCGGTCGTGGCGGAATTGGTAGACGCGCAGCGTTGAGGTCGCTGTGGGGCAACCCGTGGAAGTTCGAGTCTTCTCGACCGCACCAATCAAACCAGGAAGCGCGCAAGCCGTCCAAACCCTCTGAAGGAGAGCCGCCCATGAGCGGGGAAACAGATCTCTCCGAAGAGACGCGTGCCGACGCGGCGCCCGAGCACCTCGAGGACCTGGCCCTCGACGAGGACTACGCGCTCACCTCCGAGTTCGTCGACATGGTGATCGACGCGGCCGACCGCGGCGACGGCGCGCGGATGGCGGAGCTGGTGAGCGCGCTACATCCGGCCGACGTCGCCGACCTGATGGGCTTCCTCACCGCCGACTACCGCGAAGAGATCGTCCCCCACATCCCGCCGGAGGCGCTGGCCGAGATCCTCGCCGAGCTCGAGACCAATATCCGCGAAGAGGTGCTCGAGATCGTCGCCCCGGCGACGCTGGCCAAGGCGCTGGAAGAGCTCGACTCGGACGACGCCGCCGACGTCGTCGACGACCTGGACGAGGCCAAGCGCGCGAGCGTGCTGGCCGCGATGCCGGCGCACGAGCGGACCGCGATCGAGGCCAGCCTCGCCTACGAGGACGAGACCGCCGGGCGGCTGATGCAGCGCGAGGTGGCGCTGGCGCCGCAATTCTGGACCGTCGGCCAGGCGATGGACCACCTCAGCCGCGAAAGCGAGGCGCTGCCGGAGCTGTTCTTCGACCTCTATGTGGTCGATCCGGCGATGCGGCCAGTCGGGGCGACGCCGGTCAGCCACCTGCTGCGCGCCAAGCGCGAGACGCCGCTGACCGAGATCATGGAGCCGGTGACCGAGATCCCGGTCGACATGGACCAGGAGGAGGTCGCCTACATCTTCGACAAGTACCACCTGATCTCCGCGCCGGTGGTCGAGCCGGGCGGGCGACTGGTGGGCCAGATCACCGTCGACGACATCGTCGGGGTCATCCAGGAAGAGAGCGAAGAGGACATGCTGGCGCTGGCCAACGTGTCCGACGCCGGTCGCGACGCCTCGATGGTCGGCATCGTCCGCTCGCGCCTGCCGTGGCTGGTGGTCAACCTGGTCAGCGAGACGGTGGCGGTGAGCGCCATCGCCATCTTCCAGGACGAGGTGGCCAAGATCGTCGCTTTGGCGGTGCTGCTGCCGATCATCTCCTCGTTGGGCAACAACGCCAGCGTCCAGACCCTGGCGGTGGCGGTGCGTTCGCTGGCGTCGCGCGAGCTGAACGCCTCCAACACCTGGCGCGTGGTCTGGCGCGAAGTGTTGGCCGGGCTCGCCAACGGCCTGATGCTCTCGGTGATCATGGGCGCGGCGGTGGTCGGTTTCTACCACGACTGGAAGCTGGCCCTGACCGCGGGCTTGGCGCTGATGGCCGACATCATCATCGCCGCCGTGATCGGCATCGCCGCACCGCTCGCGCTGGAGAAGCTCGGCCGGGACCCGGCGGTCTCCTCGCCGATCATCGTGACCTTCGTGACGGATTTCGTCGGCTTCTTCGCCCTGCTGGCGATCGCCGCCGGGATCCTGATGTAGCCGGCGGCCGCAGCTATTGCGGATCGGACGCGGGGCCGCGGCGACTTAGGGTTCGCGCCGGTTCTACGCGGACGGCTCGTGCTCTAGGGTCGGCCCTCATCTTGCGGGGCGCCGGCGAGCGACCTCGGCGCTGTTTCAATATGGGTCAGGGAGGGCATGCGCCCAAGGCTTTCGGTTTCCAGGTCAGCTGTCGAGCTGATCAAGGCGTTCGAAGGGTTCCGCGGCAAGGCCGCGCAGCTCGAGGACAGCCGCTGGACCATCGGCTACGGCCACACCCTGACCGCCCGCGAAGGCGCCGAGATCAACGAGCCCGAAGCCGAGGCGCTGCTGCTCTACGATCTGATCGGCGCCTCCCACGCGGTGAACGAATTCGTCTACGCACCGCTGAACCAGAACGAGTTCGACGCGCTGGTGTCGTTCGTCTTCAACATCGGCGTTCGCGCCTTCCGCGGCTCGCCGACCCTGCGCCGGCTCAATGAGGGGCGCCCGCTCGAAGCGGCGATGGCGATGGAGCTGTGGCGCAAGGCCGACCTCGAAGGCGAGCGCATCGTCATCGACGCCCTGGTGCGTCGGCGCGCCGCCGAAAAGGCGCTGTTCCTGCGGCCGCTGGAAGGCTGGATGGCGGCGCCGAGCCCCGTGCTGCCGCCGAAGCTCGACTACGACGCGCTGGGCATGATCCCGCTGACCAGCCCGGTCACGACCCGCAACGCGACCTCGGGCGACCGGCTCTATACCGAGCGCACCCCCCACGGCCCGGCGCCGGCGATGCCCGATGAACCGTCCGCCAGCGAAGCGGCGGCCGCCGCGGTGATCGAGCGGCTGGAATCGATCCTTTCCGAACCCACCATCGCTCCGGCGATCGCGGAGACGCCGCTGGCGTCGCCCGCCACCGAACCCTTTGAGCCGCTGGCGATGAAGCCGGAAACGGCGGAGACGACGCCGATGCGCGAAGCCCGCCACGACCTGCCGCCGATCACCTTCCTGGAGGTGAAGACTTCGCGTCGTCCCGGCTGGGGGCGCGCGTTCGGCCTGGTCATCCTGGGCGCCATTGGCGTTGGCCTGCTGGCGCTGGCCGCGATGTGGGGCTTTCAGCCGCGCAGCACCGAGGTGTTCGGCGTCGCGCCGCGCATCGCCGGCCTCACGGTCGGCATCCTCGGCATCGTCTGCTTCTCGATCGCCGCCTATTTCTTCCTCGACCGCCTCGGCCTGCCGCGCGATCGGCGCGGCGCCTAGACCAACCCCAGATCTTCGTAGATCGCACCGCAAAGCACGTTCTGGCGCGCCGAGTGGATGCGGTCGTCCGCGACCATCCCGTTCCAAGAACAGGCGACGACCAGGTCCGCAGCCGGATCGCAGAAGGCGACGGTGGTGCGAAAGCCCGAGTGGCCGAAGGCGCGCGCACTGGCGTGCGGGCCGTAGCCGTAGAGATGCACGCCGCCGGCGTAGTGGATGCGGCTGTCGAGCGCGAGGCCAAGGCCCCAATCCAGCAACTGGTTGTCGAAGCTGTAGTCGCGCAGGCCGCAGCGGTGGCGGGCGGTCATCGCCTCGACCGTCTGCGGCGAGAGCAGGCGCACGCCGTCAAACTCACCGCCGCGGCGCAGCAGCTCCAACACGCGCGCCAGTTCGCGCATCGGCCCGCGGCCGTTGCCGCCGGGCATGACATGCGTCAGCTGCTCGGGTGCATCGGGGGCGAACGAGCCATCCGCGCGCGGCTCAGCACCGCTGGTGTCGAAGGTCTTGCCGAGCCGGCCCTCGTAGCGCGCCACCGCCTCGGCCGGCATGCCAAGCCAGGAGTCGGTCATGCCCAGCGGCAGAAACAGGGTCTCGCGGGCCAGTTCGCGGAAGTCGCGGCCGCGTTTGCGGGCGATGATCTCGGCCAGCAGCAGGGTGACCGTGCTGGTCTGGTAGCCCGCGTCACGGCCCGGCATGCGCCCGCGGTCGAGGCCGGAGGCGCAGATCAGTGCGATGTTGTCGGCGTGCGACTGGCGGTAGCGCACCGGGAACAGCTTGTCCTCGACGTGCAGCATCGCGCAGGTGTGGGTCCAGAGGTGGCGCAGCGTCACGGCCTCCTTGCCGCGTACGCCGAACGCCGGGATGTGCGCGGCGACCGGGTCATCCAATCGCACCAACCCGTCCTCCCACAGCCGGGCGAACAGCACCGAGGTCGCGATCTTGGAGGTTGAGAGCCAGGTCATCATCGAGTCCGGCGTCATCGGTCGGCCCTCCGCCGCCAGGCCGATGCCGAGGTCGGCGACGGTCTCGCCGTTCGAGGCGACGAACAGCTGCACGCCGACGTGCAGCTTGGCGCGCAGGCCATCGTCGATCACCGCGAGGGTCTTGGGCAGGTTCATGAGCCGGGCTCCGGAGGTTCCGCCAGATCGTCGAGGGCGGCGAACGCGACCTTAATCGCAGCTTGGGTGGCTAGATCCAGGTGACCGAGGTAGTCCGCGACCAGGGCGATCTTCTCGGCGCGGACGGCGTCGAACAGGGTCGCGGCATTCGGCGTCAGTGCGATGACCACGCCGCGCCCGTCGGCCGGGTCCGCCGCACGAGTCAGCAGCCCGTCGCGCGCCATGTCGCGCACCAGGCGGGTCATCGAGGGCGCCTTGACCCGCTCGTCGGCGGCAAGGTCGCCGATGTTGCGCGAGCCGTGGAAGCGCAGACTGGCCAGCGTGGAGAACCGCGCCGGCGTCAGGCCGGCGCGCGCGTCGATGTCGCGCAGGCGGCGGCCCAGATGCTGGACGAACAGGTAGATCCGCTCCGGCTCAGGCCGCTCGGCGATCGGCGTTGTCGCGCTGGACGTCATCGTTTCAGGCTAATATAGTTAGTAGTGCTAAGCAATTGGAGGCAGTGATGGACGAGATCGCAGTCGCGGGCCGCCGCTTCGGCCTTACCGCCGACACGCATGACGAGCTGGTCGACTGGCCGTCGATCCTGGGCCGGCTGACGGCCGCCTGGGGCGAGATTGATGGCGTCCTCCACTGCGGCGACCTCTCATCAGCCGCGGCGCTCGACGGTCTCGCGGCCGTCGCGCCGACCTTCGCCACCCGTAGCGACGGCGATCCGCCGGAGGCGCCGCCCACGCTGGTCGACGGCCCGCGGGTGCTCAGCCTGGGCGGGGTGCGGGTCGGGCTGACCTTCAACCTCGCCGACGAGGCGATGTCGCCGGCGGGCGCGGCAGCCCTGTTCGGCGGCCCGGTCGCGGCCTGCGTCTACGGCGGCACGCATGAGGCGCGGTTGGAGGAGATCGGTGGGGTGCTGTTCGTCAATCCAGGCAGCCCGTCGCTGGCCAAGATGCGCACCGCCGCCGTGCTGACGATCCAAGACGGAAGGCCGTCGGTCGAGATCGTGGAGATCGGCTAGGCGTCTCGCCGGACGCAGGGGTTGCGTGGTAGGCGAGGGGGCATGATCCCCAATCACGGTCCGATGATGGATTTCGGCCTCGGCGAGACCGCCGATGCGATCCGCGAGACCACATCGCGCTTCGCCGCCGACAAGATCGCCCCGATCGCGGCCCAGATCGACCTCGACAACACCTTCCCGCGCCAGCTCTGGCCGCAGATGGGCGAGCTGGGCCTGCACGGGATCACCGTCGAGGAGGACTACGGCGGGCTCGGGCTCGGCTACCTCGAACATGTGGTGGCGATGGAGGAGGTGAGCCGCGCGTCGGCGTCGGTCGGCCTCTCCTACGGCGCCCACTCCAACCTGTGCGTCAACCAGCTGCGCCGCTGGGGCTCGGACGCGCAAAAGCGGCGCTATCTGCCGGGGCTGATCAGCGGCGCGCACGTCGGCGCGCTGGCCATGAGCGAGGCGGGCGCGGGCTCGGACGTGATCTCGATGCGTCTGCGCGCCGAGCCGCGTGGCGACCACTACATGCTCAACGGGACCAAGTTCTGGATCACCAACGGCCCGCACGCCGACACCCTGGTGGTCTACGCCAAGACCGAGCCGGAGGCGGCCTCGCGCGGCGTCACCGCTTTCATCATCGAGAAGGACTTCAAGGGCTTCAGCTGCGCCCAGAAGCTCGACAAGCTGGGCATGCGCGGCTCGGACACCGGCGAGCTGGTGTTCGAGGACTGCGAGGTGCCGGCCGAGAACGTGCTGGGGCCGGAGAACGGCGGCGCTGGCGTGCTGATGAGCGGGCTCGACTATGAGCGCACCGTGCTGGCCGCCGGGCCGCTCGGCATCATGCAGGCCTGCCTCGATGCGGTGCTGCCCTACGTCCGTGAGCGGCGTCAGTTCGGCAAGCCGATCGGCACGTTCCAGCTGATGCAGGGCAAGATCGCCGACATGTACGTCGCCCTGAACTCGGCCCGCGCCTACGTCTACGCGGTCGCCAAGGCGTGCGACGCCGGCCGCACCACCCGCTTCGACGCCGCCGGCGCGATCCTGCTGGCTTCAGAGAATGCGGTCCGCGTCTCGCTGGAGGCGATCCAGGCGTTGGGCGGCGCGGGCTATACCAAGGACTACCCGGTCGAGCGCCTGCTGCGCGACGCCAAGCTCTACGACATCGGCGCCGGCACCAACGAGATCCGCCGCTTCCTGATCGGACGCGAACTCGTGGGAGAGGGGTAACCCGTCGTCCGACATCGGCGCCGGCGCCAACGAGATCCGCCGCTGCCTGATTGGGCGCGAACTCGTGGGAGAGGGGTAAAAGCTCGCGTTGGGCGCGAGGCTTGCTAGGCTGCGACTCACGAAACTGAATCGGGAGCCGCCGATGCGCCGTCTTCTGCCTCTGCTCACCCTGTCGATCGCCCTAGCGTCCACGGCCGCGATCGCCTCGCCGGTCGCCTGTCCGGGCGGGCTGCACCGGGCGATGACCGCCGAGCTCTACTTCGGCCGCAGCGTCGCGGGCGCCGCCGAGGTCACCGACGCCGACTGGAGCCAGTTCGTCGACGACGAGATAACCCCGCGCTTCCCTGACGGTCTGTCGGTCAACGACGTCTACGGCCAATGGCGCAATCCCAAGGGCGCGTTCGTGCGCGAGCAGTCGAAGGCGCTGTTCCTGGTGCTGACCGGCACGCCGGCCGAGCACCAGCGCATCGACCTGGTGCGCGACGCCTACAAGCAGCGCTTCCACCAGGACTCGGTGCTGCTGGTCGAGCAGCAGGCCTGCGTCGCGTTCTGACGCCGGGCGGCTGCCCGGGAATATTCGCGCTTGGCCGGCCGTCTAATACTGCTAGATGAGCGACATGCTGGGAACTCGCCAATGGGACGAGGCCGCCAGGCGTTGGGCGGTTGGCCTGGCCCTGCTGGCGC
Source organism: Caulobacteraceae bacterium (assembly GCA_035604515.1). Taxonomy (GTDB): domain Bacteria; phylum Pseudomonadota; class Alphaproteobacteria; order Caulobacterales; family Caulobacteraceae; genus Acaudatibacter. Next base: position 19,358 of record DATNIH010000073.1, read on the forward strand.
TCTTCCTGCAGGGCGCCGCACCCGCCGGCTTCATGCTGGCGCGCGAGGACGGCCGAGCGACGATCGCCATCTGCACCGGCCACGGCGCGGCCTTTTCGTTGGCCGATCTCGCCGGCCATCCGGCTAAGCAGCCTCGGTCCAGACCCGACGCGCCATGCGCCTTCGCCGGCCATGGCGTGGCCGCCGCGCCGCCGCTCGCCGCCCTGATCGCGAGCCCGGTCGGCCGGTCAGCCCCGGTTCTCGTCCTCGAACCGTCGGATCTCGCGCCCGGCCGCCGCCTCGCCGCGCCACCGCCGCCGTCGCAAGGCCCTCCACAACTCGCCCTCTGAAGCGTCCGTTCGCGCGGCGGCGATACGCCCCGCGCGACCTTCAACGCCTGGGGCCGATCCCGTGTGGACGGCGCCCGCTGGGGTGCAACATGCATGCGAAGACGATCTTCGGCGCGGGTCTCCTGGCTCTCGCCGCCGCGCTGGCCAGCCAGGCCAGGGCCGACGAGGCAACCGCCGACAGCGACGCCGCCACGGCGGTGTCGCAAGTAGTGGTCACGGCGTCGCGGGTTGACCTGCTGGGCCAAGCCGCGACCGCGAGTCAAGGCACGGTGACCAAGGCGGAGGTCGACCTCCGCCCGATCTACCGCATCGGCCAGCTTTACGAGACTGTGCCCGGTCTCGTGGTCACCGTGCACTCCGGCGAGAGCAAGGCCAACCAGTATGAGCTGCGTGGGTTCGACGTCGACCACGGCACCGATTTTGCCAGCTTCGTCGACGGCATGCCGGTGAACCAGGGCACCAACATGCACGGCCAGGGCTATTCGGATCAGACCTTCCTGATGCCGCAGATCGTCGCCGGCCTCGACTACACCAAGGGACCCTACTTCGCGGCCAACGGCGATTTCAGCGCGGTCGGATCAGCGCGCGTGCAGTTCGTCGACGTGCTTCCCGATCAGATATCCGCCAGCGCCGGCACGTTGGGCGACGACGACGTGTTCGCGGGCGGGACGTACGTCATCGATGATGGCAACCGCGTGTGGGCGGCGGGCGAACTTTATCACCTGGACGGTCCGTGGCGCCCGGCCAGCAACTACAACAAAGAGAATGCGGCCGTGCGGTTCAGCCACGGCGACGACGCCAGCGGCTTCAGCCTCACCGGCCTGTACGACCACAGCGCTGGCCTCGGCGAGACCGACCAGCCTCTGCGGGCGATCCAGGAGGGCCTGATCGACCGCTTCGGCGTGCTCGATCCCACCGATCGCGGCCGAACGGAGCGCTACAGCCTGTCGGGCCGCTTCTGGACCCACGGCAAGCACTGGAGTTTCGCCTCCAGCCTCTATGCCATCCACAGCAATGAGACCTTGATCAGCAACTTCACCCACTTCCTCGACGATCCCGTGAACGGCGACCAGGAGCAGCAGGACGAGACCCGCACGGTCCTCGGCGGCGAAGCGGCGCTGACGTCGAGCTTCGACCTCGGCGGCATTCGCACCGACACCACCTTCGGCGTGCAGGACCGCGACGACGGCGTCACGGTCGATCGCCGCCACACGGTGAGGGACCAGGTGCTTGACTACTGCATGGTCGAAGGTGCGTTTCCGCCCGGCGTGACACCCCCGCCGCCGCCTGCCGACGCCCCGATCTCCAACAACGCCACCGCTGTTCCGGCCGTGGGCGGGGCCTGCAACGCCGACCGCGTGCGTCTGAACGACCTGGGCGTCTACGTGGAGAACACCACCCACTGGACGACCTGGCTGCGCACCGTTGTCGGCCTGCGCGAGGAAGACTTCGCAGCGCAAGACCATAGCCTGACGACCGGGTTTGCGGGCTCGACGTCACAAACCCTGTTGCAGCCGAAAGGCAGCCTGGTTCTGGGTCCCTGGTTCCAGACCGAGATCTATCTCAGCGCTGGCCGCGGGTTTCACTCCGACGATGTGCGGGGCGTGTTCGGCACGGTCCCGATCGAGGGTATCCCGGTGCTCGCCGGCAAGACGCCGCTGCTCGCCCCGACCACCGGCGAGGAGGTCGGTGTGCGCAGCGACATCTTCCCCAAGCTCCAGGTCCAGGTCGCGGTGTTCCAGGAGGACTTCAGCTCCGAACTGCGGTTCGATGAGGACCAGGGCCAGGATCAGGCTACCGCGCCGAGCCGTCGCCACGGCGTCGAGGTCTCCGCCGAGTACCGACCATTCCCATGGATCGAGCTCAACACCGACCTGTCCTTCACCAAGGCCCGCTACACCGCCTCGCCGGCGCAACTGGCGACCTTCGGCTTGGATGGCCCGTTCATCACCGAGGCGCCGAGCTTCATCGGCTCGTTCGGCGTGCTGGTGGACAATCTCGGCCCGTGGTTCGGCGGCCTCCAGTGGCGCGCCATCGGGCCCTATCCGATCAGCGACGGCGACCAGTTCCCCCAGGACAAGGGCTACAGCGAAGTCAACATCGAGGCCGGGTACAAAGTGAGTTCCAGGCTCAAGCTCGAGCTCAGCATCTACAATCTCTTCGACACCAAGGCCGACGCAGCGGCGTTCTTCTACACCTCGCGCCTGCCCGGCGAGCCGACCGCCGGCGTCACCGGTGTCCAAATCCATCCGCTGGAGCCGATCTCCGCCCGCTTCGCCGTGACGGCGACCTTCTAGGCCGCCGGCGCCTAGGCGTCCGATTCCGGCAGCCGCCAGCCGGCGCGCGCGGCCCAGAGTTCGGCGGCGTCGAAGATCAGGTCGCAGACCGGGTCCTTGACCGCATAGTAGGCGTCGACGTCGTCGGCGTGCCGCGCGGCCAGTTCGCGCTTGATCAGCGCGTAGGTTCCGGCAGCGGCGGGGTTGGCGCGGAGGTAGTCGCGAAAGAGCAGGGGATAGCGCTGGTTCGGCAAGCCGAGAACCCGGATGTGGATGTGCGTGCGCCGGCCGCCTGCGAGCTCGCTGGCGTAGCGTTTGCGCCAGAGCGAAGGGTCGGGATCGGCGCCGACGGGGATGTGATCCCCGCCGAGGTGGGGCAGCATCGCGTAGCCGACCGCTTCGATCGCGGCTTCGAGGGCTGCGGCTGGGTCGAGGGCCGCGACGCTGACCTGCAGATCGATCACGTCCTTCGCAGCGAGACCGGGCACGGAGGTCGAGCCGATGTGGTGGATCGCCAGCGCCAGTGGCCCGAACGTGCGCCTCAGCACCGACGCGATCTGCTGGAACTCGCCCGCCCACCGTGGCTGGTAGTCGATGATCTCGATCTCGGACATCGGCGCCTCCCAACGAAAAGGGCCGCCCCTCGCGGGACGGCCCTCCATCGTCGTGACCGCGGTTGGTCTAGGGAGGTGATCCCTGCGCCGCGACCTTGTACCTAAAGCGTCTAAGCGCTGTCAGGCGCGAACCTCGGTCTTGAGGCTCCAGGTCGTTTGCGACCGCGGTTGGAGACAATGAGACACTGGACCACCTCCTTTCAGCTGTTGGACAGGAGCCGGTAATATGGATCGGTTCGGCCGTTGCTGCAAAGGGCCGGGTGCGTAGCCGGGCGATTCTGCCGCGGATGACGCATTTTCAGCGCACCCGTGCGGCCCGTTGACAGGCGAAAACGACCGGAGGAAGCTTTCGTCGCTGCTGTAGGACGCAACGGCCAAGGGGCCGAATGGGCCATGCCCGCCTACCCAACGAGGAAAGCAGCAGACTCATGTCCAACCTGGAAAACCTGAAGAAGCAGGCGAAGGCGCTCGTGCGCCTGCACCGCGAGAAGTCGTATCACTTGGCCGTCGTCGCGCGGGAGACGCTCCCGAAGTTCTCGGGCCTTCGAGATCGCGAGATCCTGGCCGGCGAGTTCAAGCTAAGCGACGCCCAGGAGCTCATCGCGCGCCAGCAGGGCCACCCTAGCTGGGCGGCCCTGAAGGCCTGCCTCAGCAAGCCGCCGGAACTTTCCCCGCCCGTGGCGGATGGTCCTGGTCTGCTGTTCGTCGTGCCGATCCTCTATGTCTCCGACGTGCGCAGATCGCTGGACTACTACGCGGGTAAGCTCGGCTTCGAGGTGCTGCAGACCTCCGGCGAGCCGCCGTTCTATGCCGAGGTGCGGCGCGGCGGGGCCTCGCTCGGCCTTCGCCTGGTGCATTCGCCGGTGATCGATCCTGCTGCCCGCGCCAGTGAGACGATGCTCTGGCAGGCGTCGATCCGCGTCGGCGACATCAAGGCGCTTTACCTGGAGTTCCTGGCGGCGGGCGCCACGATCGAAGCGCCGCTGCAGCGCGATCCGTTCGGGCCGCAGTTCTTCTCGATCAAGGACCCCGACGGCAACCTCATCGGCTTCGGCGAACGAGGGCCGGGCGCCAAGGCGCGCGACGGCGCTGTGGGGCGCACGCCTGACTAGTTGACTTTACCAACGTACCAAAGTACCAATTCGTCTGATGAAGACAATCGAGCGAATCCAGACCGGCGTGCGCATTGAGAAGCGGATGCTGAAGGTCCTCAAGGGGTTGGCGGAATATCTTGATGTTTCGCTGGGCGACCTGATCGAGGGGATCGTGCTGCATGCCTTCGAGGGAAAGCCGCCGTTCGGCGAAGCTACGCGCGGCCAGATCGACAAGTTGAAGTCGGTCTACGGCCTCGAACTCACTGCCGCCGATGCGCACAAGCTGGTCGAGCAAGGGCCCGATGAGCCAGCAGCCGAGCACTGAGCTCGCCGCCTTTCTGCACGGTGAGATCGACGCGCGGGACTTCCGCCACGCCGACCACGTGCGGATGGCGTTCGAGGTGCTGGCGCGCCACTCGTTCCTAGATGCGGCGATGGCTGTCTCGAGCGCGCTGAAGGCGATGGCGCGCCGCGCGGGAAATCCGGGCGCCTACCATGAGACTATCACCCTGGCCTTCCTCGCCGTGATCGGCGAGCGGTGCGCGACAGGCGGCTTTCGCGATTACGAAGAGTTCGCCGCCGCCAATCCCGACCTGCTCGACAAGACCGTGCTGGCCCGCTGGTATGGGCCGGACAAGCTGGGCGGCGAGACGGCGCGGCGGACTTTCGTGCTGCCGGACCCGCTGCGGTGAGCGGCGCCTGGCCGCTCCTGGCGCTGCGCTGGTCGTTCTGCGCCTTCATCGTCTTCGCCGCCGGCGGAGACGAGTTGTCTGTGGGCCGGAGCCGGGTGCGAACCATTGGCACGCCAATCATAGGTTGTCTGGCGCGCTCAAGCAGCGTGAAGTGATGGAATGAACCACCAAGAACACCAAGGACGCCAAGAGGTCTCGGCGGAGGTCGATCTCGTAGCCCGGTCGATCGTGGATGCCGGATTGAAGGTCCACAAAGCGTTGGGGCCAGGGCTGCTGGAGTCGGCCTACGAGCATTGTCTTGCCTACGAGCTTGGCGCTTGGGGCTTGCCTATCCGTCGCCAAGTGGCGTTGCCGATCACCTATGAGGGCCAGGTGCTGGAAGCCGGCTATCGAGTCGACCTCCTGGTCGCTGACGCGGTCATTGTGGAAATCAAGGCCGTCGACGCGCTGACGCGCGTCCATCAAGCCCAAGTCCTGACCTATCTGAAGCTGTCGAGGTTACGACTTGGTTTGCTGATGAATTTCAACGTCGACCTGTTCAAGCAGGGCGTACGCCGGATCGCGCTCTGACTTAGTGTGCTTGGTGTCCTTGGTGGTTCAATATCCACGGGCGACCTTGCGGGCCGGCAGCTCGAGATCTAGCCGCCTGCTCGCCTTGACATCGGGCGAGGCTCATGCGCCCTTCCGCGCCTCCTAAAATCAGCCCTCCCGAGACTGAACAATGCACGCCTATCGCACCCACACTTGCGGCGCCCTTCGGCACGCGGACGTGGGCGCCAATGTGCGCCTGTCGGGGTGGATTCACCGCAAGCGCGACCACGGTGGCCTGCTGTTCGTCGACCTGCGCGACCACTACGGCCTGACCCAGCTGGTCGCCCACCCGGGCGAGCCCGGCTTCGAGGTGCTGGACCGGCTGCGCGCCGAGAGCGTGGTCAGGATCGACGGCGAGGCAGTGGCGCGCTCGGCCGAGACCATCAACCCGAACCTCGCCACCGGAGAGATCGAGGTGCGGGTGCGCGGCGCCGAGGCGCTGTCGGAGGCGGCGGAGCTGCCGCTGCCGGTGTTCGGCGAGCCGGACTATCCGGAAGAGATCCGGCTGAAGTACCGCTACCTCGACCTGCGCCGCGACAGCCTGCATCGCAACATCGTGCTGCGCTCGAAGGTGATCGACTCCATCCGCCGGCGGATGGTGGGCGCCGGCTTCACCGAGTTCCAGACCCCGGTGCTGACCGCCTCGTCGCCGGAGGGCGCACGCGACTACTTGGTGCCCTCGCGCCTGCATCCGGGGACGTTCTACGCCCTGCCGCAGGCGCCGCAGCAGTTCAAGCAGCTGCTGATGGTGGCCGGCTTCGACCGCTACTTCCAGATCGCGCCCTGCTTCCGCGACGAGGACGCCCGGGCCGACCGCTCGCCGGGCGAGTTCTACCAGCTCGACCTCGAGATGAGCTTCGCGACCCAGGAAGACGTGTTCGGCACGATGGAGCCGATCATGCACGGCCTGTTCGAGGAGTTCGCCGAGGGCAAGCCGGTGACGCCTTATCCGTTCCCGCGCATCGCCTACCGCGAGGCGATCGCCAAATACGGCACCGACAAGCCCGACCTGCGCAACCCGCTTGTGATGCAGGACGTCTCCGAGCACTTCCGCGGCGGCGGCTTTGGCCTGTTCGCGCGGATGCTGGAGGAGAGGAAGAACGCGGTGTGGGCGCTGCCGGCCCCTGGCGGCGGCTCGCGCGCCTTCTGCGACCGGATGAACGCCTGGGCTCAGGGCGAGGGCCAGCCGGGGCTCGGCTACGTCTTCTGGCGGGAGGGCGAGGAGAGCGGCGCCGGCCCGATCGCGCGCAACATCGGGCCGGAGCGGGCCGAGGCGATCCGCGGGCAGCTGGGGTTGGCGGTCGGCGACGCGGCGTTCTTCATCGCCGGCGATCCGAAGGTCTTCTACAAGTTCGCCGGCCTGGCGCGCACCCGCACCGGCCAGGAGCTGAAGCTGACCCGCGAAGACCGGTTCGACTTCTGCTGGATCGTCGACTTCCCGATGTTCGAGTTCAACGAGGAAGCCAACCACGTCGACTTCTCGCACAACCCGTTCTCGATGCCGCAGGGCGAGCTGGCGGCGCTGGAAGCCACGGACCCGCTCGACGTGCTGGCCTACCAGTACGACATCGTCGTCAACGGGGTTGAGCTCTGCAGCGGCGCGGTGCGGAACCACCGGCCGGAGATCATGGTCAAGGCGTTCGAGATCGCCGGCTATTCGGCCAGCGAGGTCGAGCGGCAGTTCGGCGGCATGCTGAACGCGTTCCGCTACGGCGCGCCGCCGCACGCCGGCATGGCGCCGGGGATCGACCGCATCGTCATGCTGCTGGCGGGCGCGCAGAACATCCGCGAGGTGATCGCCTTCCCGCTGAACCAGCAGGCGCAGGACCTGATGATGAACGCGCCGTCGTCGGTCGGCGACAAACAGCTCAAGGAACTGCACATCCGTCTGGCGCTGCCGCCGAAGGGGTAGGGCAAACTGCGTTCGGGCTTCCCGACCATCCCGGAGAGCCGCGCAGCGGACTCACCCGGGATTTCCTTCGTCGCTAAATCCAAGGGGATAACCGCGGAGATCGCGGAGATACGCGGAGGGGCGTCGCGGGTGAGACTGAGGCTGGTGATTGGAATGCTGAGCTGCGCCGCCTAGCGGACCGGCGCGAGACCGGCGCTCAGTAGCTCCGCGCATCTCCGCGATCTCCGCGGTTCAACTTCTTTGGGCGTCGGAAGCAGATCCCGGATGAGTCCGCTGCGCGGCTCTCCGGGATGACAAATTCTATGTGATTGAATTCAACCGTAAAGAGGTACCAGCCTCACCGCGCGGCGGTCAGCGTCGTCGTCGGCATGCTCGCGGCGAAGGTGCCATATCCGCCGCGTTTCAGGTCGGGGGCGATCATCAGCTTGGCCGAGCCGCCGGCAAGCCGGGCGCGGTAGACCTCGGTCGCCTCCAGCACGCGCATCACGTAGTCGCGCGTCTCCGAGAACGGGATGCACTCGATGAAGTCGGCCGGATCGGTCGAGGAGGAACGCGGATCGCCACAGAAGGCGGCCCACTCGGTCGGACGGCCGGGGCCGGCGTTGTAGGCTGCGGCGGCCATCACGTAGGAGCCGCTGAACTGGTCGACCAGCTGGCCGAGATAGGCCGAGCCCAGCTGCATGTTGTAGTCGGCGTCCTCCAGCGCGCCGGACCCGTAGCCGAGACGGCGGGCGAGCGTGTGCGCGGTGCCAGGCATCAGCTGCATCATGCCCATGGCCCCGGCGCCGGAGTGGGCGTGGGGGTCGAAGCCGCTCTCCTGGCGGGTGATGCCGAGCACGAACGCGGTCTCGGCGCCGCCGGCGACAGTGGGCGGGGTGCGCAGTGGGTAGCCGCGCTCGGGCAGGATCATGCCGTGCTGGGCGGCCTTGCGCACCACCTTCATCGACAGTTCCTGGTCGCCGAGGTTGCGGGTCAAGTCGACCAGTTCGGCGGCTTCCTCGGCGCTGGGCAGGGTCTCGGCGATGCCCATGACGAAGCTCTTGAACGAGTCCTTGGCGCCGATCTCGGCCATCATCCGCGCGGCGCGGATCGGCTCGCGATCCTCGAAGCGGCTGCGGTCGGCGGCGGTGACCTCGGGATCCCTGCCGAGGCTGAGCGTGGTCAGGCCGGCCTTGGTCGCCGCCAGCTGGCCGTAGAAGGCAGTGAAGTAGCGCGCGCCGTCGGCGTAGAAGAGCTGGGCGTTGACCGGATCACCCATCGCTTCGGCCGCCCGGCCGCGCCAGTAGAGCGCCCGGCTGACCGTGATCGGTGAGGCGCCGATGCCCTGCAGCTTGGCGAAGTGCTCGTCGGCGAGTCTGGCGTCGTGCATGCGGCTGAGCGCCAGCCAGCCGGCGTAGAACTCGGCTTCGGCCCCGTCCGCGCCCTGGTCGACGCCGCTGTCGGCTGCGGCGCGATAGGCGCCGCGGGTGTCGCCGGCCTTCAGCGCCGCGATCACCAGCGGCTTGCGCAGCTTCCACATCCGCGCCTGACCGTCCTGATCGGGAATGGCGGTGGGGAGCTGCGGGAGCAGCGCCAGCGCGCCGGAGGTGTCGCCACGCCGCTCCGCCGCCAGCGCTTCTTCGTAGCCGATGCCGGGGGAGTCGCGCAGGGCGCCAGGAAGGGACGCGGATGCCGACTCACCGCCGCCGCCTTCGCGTATCGACATCCGCGCCTGCGCCAGCGCCCGCTGATCGGGCGACAGAAACGGCAGCAGGGCGCGCGAGGCGTCGCCCTGGTTCCCGTAGAGCAGCATGTCCTCGCGGGCGTCGTAGTCTGCCGTGGTCAGCAGTGAGCTGAACCGGGTCATCATGGTCTGTTGCGGCGCCGCGTCGAATGGCTTGCTGCGCCAGATGTGACGGATCACGTCGGCGGCGCGCTGCGGGTTGCCCGTGGCCTGATAGGCCGACGCCAGCGCCATCGCGCCCTCAGGCGTGGTGGGATCGGCGCCGGCGAACCAGTCGATGATCCCTTGCGGACGCAGGCCGCCGCCCTCGATAACTTTCTCGGTCGCGGCAAGGCGCTTGGCGGCGCCCGGCCAGCCGGCGAGATCGCGCCGGGCGCCGTCGAGCTCGGCGTAGCTCATCCCGTCGGGGTTGGCCTCGATCAGCGCCCACAGCGCGATCTTGCGCGCCAGCGGGTCGGAAAAATCGTTCAGCAGCGTGCGGATCCTGGATGCATCGCCCAGCCGCGCGGCCTCCAGCACCTGGCCAAGCGACCGCGAATCCGAATCACTCAGCGGCTGTCTGAGCGAATATTGGTAGGTCTGGACCTGAGCGCCGCTCATTCCACTCTGGGCCATCGCGCCGCCGGCAGCGGCGATCCCGGCGGCCGCAAGAGCGCAACCGGCGCTCAGAAGGGCGCGGCGGAGGTGAATTTTCGCTGCCAAGTGACCTCCAACGGACTGACGGACCTGTCGGGCGCGCCTTGCGGGCGCACGCTTCGCCGACATATTGTCCGTAGCCTCCCATACAGTCCGGTTAACGCCGGGTGAATTCACGGCTTCTTGCACGCATGACCCCACCCTCGTTCCGCGGCGTTTTCACGGCGCTAGTCACGCCATTTCGTCGCGGTGAGCTCGACGAGGCGGCGTTCGTCGCCCTGGTCGAACGCCAGATCGCCGGCGGCGTGCACGGCCTGGTGCCGGTCGGCACCACCGGCGAGAGCGCGACGCTCAGCCACGAGGAGCACCGGCGGGTGGTGGAACTTTGTGTCGCGACGGCCGCCGGCCGCGTGCCGGTGATCGCCGGCGCCGGTTCGAACTCGACCGCCGAGGCGATCGAACTGACCCGACACGCCAAGCAGGTGGGCGCGAACGCGGTGCTGGCGGTCACGCCCTACTACAACCGCCCGAGCCAGGAGGGCCTCTATCGCCATTACGCGGCGATGGCCGAGGCGGTCGACTTCCCGATCGTGGTCTACAACGTGCCCTCGCGCACCAGCGTCGACATCACCAACGAGACGCTCGCGCGGCTGGCTAGGCTGCCGAACATCGTCGGGATCAAGGACGCCACCGGCGATCTGCCCCGCGCCAGCCTGCAGCGGCTGATGTGCGGGCCGGACTGGGTGATGCTGTCCGGGGACGACCCCTCGGCGCTGGGCTACGTCGCACACGGAGGTCACGGCTGCATCTCGGTGACCTCTAACGTGGCGCCGGCGGCCTGTGCGGCGTTCTTCAACGCGGCCCTTGGCGGCGACTGGAAGACCGCGCTCAGCTGGCAGGACCGGCTGGTGCGCCTGCACAAAGGGTTGTTCCTCGACGCCTCGCCCGCGCCGACCAAGTTCGCGCTGGCGCACCTGGGCTTCTGCGCCGACGAGGTGCGGCTGCCGATCGCGCCGTGCTCCGAGGCGGTGAAGCCGGCGATCCTGGAGGCCATGCGCGAAGCCGGCGTCCTCAATTGACCAAGCTGATCGCCGAGAACCGCCGCGCGCGGTTCGACTACTTCCTGGAAGACAAGCTCGAGGCCGGGATCATGCTGACCGGCACCGAAGTGAAGGCGCTGCGCGAAGGCCGCGCCAACATCGCCGAGTCCTATGTCGGGGTGGAAGGCCGCGACCTGGCGCTGATCAACGCCCACATCCCCGAATACGGCCCCGCCAACCGCTTCAACCACGAGCCGCGGCGGCAGCGAAAGTTGCTGCTGCACCGCAAGCAGATCGACAAGCTGATCGGCGCCGC